>JAIXPV010000211.1 GCA_027486105.1 Runella sp.
CTCAAAGCCCGCGCCAAAGACGGTACAGGTGCGGCCAAAACGTTACGCACTTTTGCGACGGCGTTTTGTTTACCCAACTCGTTTCATGCCAACGGCGACCAAACCAAATCGGGCTTGTCTAAGTTTACATACCGACCGTTTACATTGGAAGGAAATTTTGCCTTTGCGGCCGGAATCCAGGAAATGCTACTGCAAAGCTATGCGGGTTTTATTGAAGTGTTTCCCGCCGTACCTGCCGATTGGAAAGACGTTTCTTTTAAAGAACTACGAGCTGAAGGTGCCGTGTTGGTCAGCGGAAAACGCACGGGCGGCTTGGTAGACGAAGTCATTTTAAAATCCGAAAAAGGCGGTATCGCGCGGCTGAAATTGCCCTTCAAAATGCACTTCGTAAAGGAAAAAAAGGGAGCTGTACTGGAGAAAATAGAGAATGAATTTGTGGAAGTCAGTTTTGAAAAAGCTGGATTCATTGTTTTTAAAAATGGATACGAATAACTAAAAAGGCGATGCTGGCCGGTAGACGTACAAAGACCAGTCATTTAGTAGAATAATTGCCGCTGAATCTCGTTTATTTATTGCTTTCTTGATAGAATGACTGCGGTAATGCGATGCTGAAAATCAAAAGTGAAAATCTGATGATTTGTCCGTAACTTTGCCCGCCTAAAATGAGAAATAATCCATTATGTATCCTCCAAAACCGCTAATATTAGTTAGTAATGATGACGGTATTACATCGTTAGGAATCAGGACGTTAGTAGAGTTAATGCAAGACTTGGGCGACGTAGTGGTGGTGGCCCCAGACAGTCCTCAATCGGGGATGGGTCATGCGATTACGATTGGGGAGCCATTGCGGCTTCATGCAACGGAGATGTTTAAGGATGTAAGGGCCTACGAATGTAGTGGTACTCCAGCCGATTGTGTGAAATTGGGCAAGCATTATGTGTTAAAAGACCGTACTCCCGACCTGGTAGTGAGTGGTATCAACCACGGGTCCAACAGTTCTATCAGTATTTTGTATTCTGGTACCATGTCAGCGGCCATCGAAGCGGCAATAGAAGGGATTCCTGCCATCGGATTTTCGCTGTGCGATTTTGCCCCCAATGCTGATTTTTCGCACGTCAAACCTTACATTTTGCAGATTGCAAAGGCCGTTTTGGAGAATGGATTACCCAAAGGGGTTGCCCTTAATGTGAATTTTCCGAAGAAATCTGATGAGCCACTGAAAGGAACGCGCATTTGCCGCCAGACCAACGGAAAATGGGAAGAAGAATTTGAGAAAAGAAAAGACCCGCACGGACGTAGTTATTTTTGGATGGCGGGAAAATTTGTCAATTATGATGAAGGTATAGAAGATACCGACGAGTGGGCACTGGCCAACAATTACGCCGCCGTAGTGCCTTGTCAGTATGATATGACTGCCTATCAAACGGTTGAGTTAATGAAACAATGGCAGTTGGAAGAAATTGAAAGTTAGAAATAAGGTAGAAAGGTAATTGAGTCTTTGCCACGTTATCTTAGAACTTCCTCGAAAATAGACCTTTCAGCTTATGAAAAATCAATAATCATTTAAAAACCCCTGCTAGCATGGCACTTTTAGGAAACTTGTTAAAAGGAGGACTAAAGCTGACCGTAAGCATTCAGCGTGAGAAAAACAACCACGCAAAAGTGCAGCGAAAAACGTTAAGCAAGCTTCTTGCAAAGGCGCGTTATACGCAGTTCGGTGAAAAGTATAATTTTGAAGAAATACTTAATACCGCCGTTTTTGACGAAGGCAATACGTTTTACGAAAAATACAAACAGTTTGTTCCCGTTCATAATTACGAAAAAATTTTCCGTGAATGGTGGCATAAGGCCCATGAAGGAGAAAAAAATGTGTGCTGGCCTGGGCGGGTCAAATACTTTGCGTTGAGCTCGGGTACGTCGGAGGCGGCGTCGAAGTTTATCCCCGTTACCAAAGCCATGACCAAATCGTTTCAGCGCACGAGTATTCGTCAAATCCTGTCATTGGGGCGATACGAAGAACTACCGAGTGACCTATACGAAAAAGGATTCTTGATGATTGGCGGCAGCACCGACCTGAGCTCTATCGACGAAGGCCGTTTTCAGGGAGATGTGAGTGGTATCAATGCGGCCAATATTCCCTTCTGGTTTGAGCGATATTATAAACCTGGGCCGGAGATTGCCCGCGAGCGTGATTGGAGCCGGAAGCTAGAAAAAATCGTGGAAGAAGCCCCCAACTGGGACATTGGTTTTATGGCGGGTGTGCCAGCTTGGCTCCAAATTATTATGGAGAAAATCATTGAACGCTACAAGCTCAAAAATATCCACGAAATTTGGCCAAACCTCAGCGTTTTTGGCCACGGAGGGGTTTCTTTTGAACCTTATCGCGCTGGTTTTGAAAAACTCCTCGGCCGACCGCTTATTTACATTGATACGTATCTGGCGTCGGAAGGCTTCATTGCTTTCCAAAATCGTCCGCACGCTGATGGGATGCGTTTGGTACTCGATAATGGCATTTTCTACGAATTTGTGCCTTTCAACGAGAAAAACTTTACCGAAGACGGTGAATTGGCCCCCAATCCGCAAACCCTGATGATTGATGAAGTGGAAGAAGGCGTTGATTATGCCCTGTTGATCTCCACTTGCTCAGGAGCGTGGCGCTACCTCATTGGTGATACGATTAAGTTTGCTAATAAACAACGCGCCGAAATTACCATTACGGGGCGCACAAAGCATTATTTGAGCCTTTGCGGCGAGCACCTTTCCGTCGAAAACATGAACAAGGCCGTGGAGCTGAGCGCCGAAGAGTTGGGAATCACCGTGAAAGAATTTACGGTAGCGGGCATTCGCCACGATTCGCTTTTTGCGCACCAATGGTACATCGGTACCGACGACGAAGTTGACGCCGATGCCCTGCGCGATAAGATTGATGGCCACCTCAAAGTGCTCAATGATGACTACGTCGTGGAGCGGCGTCATGCCTTAAAAGATGTCTTTGTGATGGTGTTGCCGTCGGCTACTTTTTTGGGTTGGATGGCCAAAAGAGGTAAAATGGGTGGGCAAAATAAGTTTCCCCGCGTTCTGAAAAAGAACCTCATTGATGAATGGGAAGCGTATTTACTGGAACAAGGACTTCAAGTTGAACCCGTTAATTTAAAATAAGCACCTCTTTCTAAGCCTGCTTTATTCCGATTCATAGGCAGGAAATTACACTTCAGCGAGCTGCCAGTTGCTACTGCCCTTCGACAAGCGCCATCTTTGCGTTGTCGAAGGGCAGTATTTTTTTGCGTCGTTTATCGCTTTAGGTTACTTCTCTTACGGCACACTCATACAACCACTTAAAAAAACAAAAAAAGTAAGCCATGAAACGAATTAACTCTTTTGTAGTGGCCGTAATGGCCTTTCTGTTGATGACCCTTGCAGGGTGTAAAAAAAACGAAATCGAAAGTGAGCCTGCAAACGGCCTCCCTTTTGTGGGTAAACGAATGGTACTTGCCGCCTTTATCATGGACCCGGCGGTCGACTTCGACGGTGATGGAAAAGTAGACCCTGATTTGATGGTGTTTTTGCCAGACTGCGAAAAAGACAACGTCATGATTTTTGAAAAAGACGGTCGATTATCGGGTGATAACGGTGCCAAGCGTTGCGATGATGACAGCCCTGGGCAGGATACAGGTAGCTGGACGTATGATGAGCAGACCAAAATGTTACGTATTGTGGATGGCAACGACAATACCGATATTTCGGAGTTGAAAGTCATTGAGGCTTCCGCTAAAACCCTGAAAGCGCAGGTAGAAGTTGAAGAAGATGGTTTTGTGATTAAAGCCATCATGACTTGGAAAGCACTATAAACGCGTACCTCGAAAGCCCAAGATGCGGAATTGTTTGCTGGTGGTAGGAAAGGAAAAAAGAATGTATTTTCAATCAAAACAACTACAAGATTGACCCGATTGAATGACAGATGGCTACGTATCATTGGCATCACATTGTTGATGCTGATGAGCGTATCTGTCAATAATTACCTTCAAATGCCATTCAGTTGGACGATTGCCGGGCGGTTGGTGCTTACAATGACTTCTATTGTGGCTACTTGGCACCTCAATCGTTTTGTTATTTTTAAGTTTAGAGAACGGTATCCTCTGGGTAGCCAGATCATAAAACGGCTTGTTTTAACGTTTTTGACGGGGATGCTCGGCACTACGCTGGTACTTTGGCTAACGGGTATTGCTAGGCACTGGCTTATTTATCAAACGCTGGATGATTCTACGGTCCAACACTATGCCACATTTACAATCAACAATCATCGGCTCTCACTATGGTTTTATGGAGTCGATTTTGTAAAGGCAGCCATTATGTTTCTACTCTTTTTGCCGGTGTATGAGGCGCTTTTCTTTGCTGTCGAATCCCGAGAAATAAAAAACCGACTGCGGCAATCAGAGCGTGAAAAAGAAGCACTGGAGAAAACCAATCTTCAAAGCCAATTGGAAGCGTTAAAGCAGCAGGTAAATCCGCACTTTTTGTTTAATAGCCTGAACGCTCTCGGAACCCTCATTGAGGAAGACCCACCGCAAGCCTCCCTTTTTCTGGAAGAATTGAGCACCGTGTATCGTTATTTACTGCGGAGCAATGAGCAGAATCTTACCACTTTGGCGGCCGAGTTGGACTTCATTCATTCGTACGCGCATTTGCTCAAAACCCGCTATGGAGCAGGGTTGAATCTGTCTTTTGATGTCGATTCCCTCTATGAAGCATTTCTATTACCTCCTCTGACGTTGCAATTGTTGGTGGAAAATGCCGTTAAGCACAACATTATTTTGCCCGAACAACCGCTCTCTATTTCGGTTTTTACGAACTCCGAAAATCAACTAGGGATTACCAACACTCTACAACGGAAAAATGCTAAAATACACTCAAACGGCCTGGGTCTCAATAATATTCTGACCAAATATAAAATGTTGGGGCAGCCCCTTCCGATCATTCTTGAAAACGAAAGTCAGTTCTCGGTCAGGTTGCCCTTGATACGATATAATTGACGCCTCAAAGCCCTATTGTACCGTTTTAAAGACTCTATTTTTGAAAAATAGACGATTATGGCCGATTTTTAAACCATTAATCTTTGCTCACTATGAAAATTTTAATCATCGAAGACGAGGAACTGGCCGTTCGAAAATTGTCAAAATTGTTGCTGGATTTGGACGAAAGTATCCAAATTGTAGGAACCTGCGCTAGTGTAAGGGCATCAGTAGCATGGTTGAATGCCCATTCAA
>JAIXPV010000754.1 GCA_027486105.1 Runella sp.
ATCCTCCTATTTTGACTTTCTGTAAGAGGGAATAAATAACCCTTGAATCAAAGTCAAAAAGAGTGTAATTGTTTGATAAACAGATGTATATTCTGGATTTTGATTACCGATATTTATTGGTTGATTGGAAAGCTAAGGCCGACATAAAACATTTTTGATCGTAAACGAAAACGTCTATTGGCGTCTAAGAGAATATTGTCTGTTTTATATTCGCTCACTGCCAGCAGGTAGCTTACCTTGACTGCAACTCGTTGTGTAATACGCAAACGGGCAAATAACTCACTGTTCAGCGTGCCTTTTACATGATCTTGGGGGAGTTGAATCGCCCTGCCCGTGGGACGAACTCTTTGGTAAGTTTGGTGGATGTTTAAGGAATCTACCTTGTTGAAACCCGAAGAACCCAAGTAAAAGCCAGAACGGCGACTTCCTAAGGCGAAACCTAAAAGATCGGTGTTGGCTCCCAGGTCTAATCGGTTAAATAACGATAACTGAAAACCTAGATTGAAATTAAAAGAAGTGATGGAGGTTTTGAGTTGAAGAGTATCAATATTCTTCAAGACTAGTGGCGTATTGAGGGCCAATCCAGACTCTCCGCGGGTTAGTTCAGATGGAGCGGTAATATAGTCTAACGTATTGGTTATCAAGTGAGAACCTCTAACTCCCCAACCCACTTGTAAAATCCCTTTACTGTCTAGTTTGAGGTATTGATTATAAAGAAAACCGATATTTGATGATTTATCTTTCCAAGCCACTCCCACATCCATTCTGGTTTGGATGGGATTAAACAACTGGGCATATGATGAAATAGAAAAAAATGTCAAATAAGTATATGAAAAGAGGGATAAAAGTGCTTTAAAGTTCATTTTTGGGTTAATTTAGTAAAGTTATTAATGGCTTATTTGCAAAAGAATATGTTTATTATTGAATCGCAAAAGTTAGAGGGGTTATTTTTCATAAAAAACTAAAAAAGCCGGAGGCAACTGCCTCCGGCTTTTTTTCCTAACCTAACCTATGAGAAAAAATCTTGCATCATTGAGATGCTGATTCAACCAAACCCGTTACAAATGTCGTGCCTGAGGTTTAAATATTTTAGCGTAGAAATACCTGTTTTTCACAAAAAGCAAATTTAGTTTCTTCAATTATCCAACGGTTTGCATATCTATTACCCCTTCTTTAGCTTGCGGCATTGTTTCACTTTTTAAATCCTTTTACCAACATGCCAAAAATTGCAGGACGCTTTTTTTCAAAAGCAGAAATCGACAAGTACCGTGGAGAATTCAAAAAAGCCCATAAGCCCTTAGCCCATGAACCCCAAAATCCCGATGAAAACCGACAAGCTGAATACTTTAGCCGCGAGATTTTACAACAACTCCTCGACACTGGCTGCGATGGCCTGCGTATTTACTACGGCGTTGCGCCCGAAACCAACGGAGAAATTGATCCCGCAGGCACAGCCATGATGCGCCGCCTGTTTCTGGTGCCCGTAAAGATTGACGAAAAAGGCAACGGAAGAGATTTTCAGTTTAAAGCCATCAAAAGTGTTTCAGGAGAGAAGGATGGAACCCCAGGAGATGGCGGTGCCGGAGGGGGAGCCCCATGTCCAAACTTCTGTAATCCATAGAAAAATAGAATGTTGGAGCGTTTTATTGCAATTACGGCGGACTTTAGTATAATTATACCTTTTATTTATTTATTGTTTAAAGGGAAAATTCCTTTGACGATATCTGATAAATTAATCTATGTATATATTGTACTTACACTAATTAGAAATATTGCATCATTTGTTACAATGATGCTGGGTGTCTATAATATTTACCTATATAATTGGTACAACTTGTTAAGTTTCGGAATAATCGCAGCCTTGTATTTTCAGATTCTAAATAATTTGTACTTTAAAATGCTCGTCATTGCTGCATTAATCCTCTTAATTGCAATAGCATTCATTGATTATCGGACCCTTTTAAATGTTAGAACAACTGAGTTTAATAGATTTTCCTTTAATGCTTCTGGATGTTTTACAATCTTGTTTATACTCTTTTTTTTGTATGAGCTAATCAGGAAATTACAGGTGAAAAAACTTACCGAGTATCCTCTTTTTTGGTTTAGCTCAGGAGCATTGCTATACTATTCTGGTACTATTTTTCCCTATATTTTTATTCAGTACACTTTTAATAATTTGGCAAATCGTGATTTATACTGGATAATTGATGCAGTCCTGTCAATAGTTTTAAGCGTTTTTCTTTGTTTTTCTATCAGGCACATGAAGCACCAGAAAACCGTTTGATAATTTTAGCTTAAAGGAGTAGTCATCGTCGGCGAGGTTTTGTTATTTTTAAACCTCGCCGACGTTTAATCTCTCACCGTACCGAGTCATTCGCTCGGTTTTTTTGTGCCGTTAACTAAAAAAATAAAGCGTCCCGAGTTTTTCTACGTATTTTTGAGCGGCTCATATTACAGTCATCTAGCCCGGGTATGGAATCTCCCTATGTCATTATTATCGGGACGGGCATCATGCTGATTATGGCAATGTTCATTGTGCTGTTTGTGATGTATTATCAACGCAAGCAGATTGAACAACAGATGCGCGTCAAAGACATGGAAGCCGAATTTCAACGTAAGCTTCTGGAGGTTTCTATGGCCTCAACCGAAGCCGAGCGCCGGCGTATCGCCCAAGATTTGCACGATGATATTGGCGCGTTGTTGTCGGTTACGAAGTTGACATTCAATGCTTTATATGGGCAGCTAGGCTCCAAAGACCAAGCCGAGCGGCTTGCCAAGCAGGTACGGGAGGCCCTCGACGAAACCATCAGCCACGTCCGACGCATCAGTCGCGAACTTGTGCCTACCACGCTAGAGCGCTTTGGGCTGCCGGCGGCGTTGCAGGAATTTGCGGCCAAAAGCATCAGCAGCCATACGGTTCGGATTACGTTTGGCTACTCGGGAGACGAAAATATACGATTGGAACCGAAGGTAGAACTGATGCTGTACCGGGTAGCACAGGAACTTATCAACAATGCGCTCAAACATTCAGGCGGAACCAACGTGCACGTTCAGCTGTCGTTACCGCCCGAAACTTTTGGCTTAGTTGTGGAAGACAACGGCCATGGATTTAATTTGCAGGAAGCACATACGCGTCCTTCGCCAGGGTTGGGCTTAGACAGTATCGAAGGGCGCTTGCGGGTTATCAACGGAAAGATTAATTATGAAACAGGTCCCCAAAAAGGCTGCCGTGCGGTGGTAGAACTCAGGCAGCTGGTGCTGTATGAGAAAGCAAAAAAACGAGACGTAGAAAAAGCACAATAAGACGACGGTAGCAGAGAAATTCAAAGTGTAACAAATCGGATGGAAAAGATTAAACTCGTAATAGCAGATGATCATAACCTTTTCAGAAAAGGGATGACGGCTATGTTGAATCAAATCGGTGATTTTGAGTTGATTGGGGAAGCCGCCAACGGCAAAGAATTGTTGGATTTGCTGGCCCGCGTCACGCCCGACATTGCCTTGCTGGACCTTCAGATGCCCGTGATGGATGGGGTCGAAACAACCGAGCACATTCAT
>JAIXPV010000009.1 GCA_027486105.1 Runella sp.
GGTGACAAACGTATTTTCGAATATTGGCTACACCAGTAGCGGCATCAGTACGGCTTCTAATAGCAACATTGCCGACATTAACGTGAAGCTGATTGATAAAAAAGAAAGGAAGTTTTCGACGGATGATTTTGGCCAGATGCTCAAAAAAGAAGTGGGTCAGCTCCCAGGCGTAAAAGTGACCGTGAACGCGACCAGCATCGTGGGGTCGGCGCAGGCTCCGATTCAGATTGCCATAAAAGGAACAAGCCTAGAAGTGATTCGAAAATCAGCCGCTGAAGTACTGAAAGTGGTACAATCGGTGCCCGGCACACAGGACGTAAAATATTCGGTAAAAGACCCGAAACCCGAAATTACGGTAAACCTAGACCGCGAAAAAATGGCGCAACTGGGTATCAGCGCTTCCGACGTGGGTATTGCTTTGCAAAATGCCTTCCGGGGAAACGACCGTTCTAAATTTAAACAAAACGGCAACGAATACGACATCCTTATCAGTCTGGACCAATTTGACCGCAGCAATCTAACCGATGTCAGCAAATTGCTTTTTGTGAATAACCAAGGCAAATCATTTGAGCTGTCGCAGTTTGCTAAAGTGGAAGAAAAGGTAGGCGAAAGCGTGCTTGAACGCATCGACCGCCTGTCGTCCATCACCGTCAATTCGCAGGTAATCGGTCGTCCCGTGGGTACGGTAGGGGCCGACATTCAGAAAAAAATGGCGCAGGTAAAACTCCCCGAAGGTGTAACGGTGCAGTACTTAGGCCAATTGCAGCAACAATCTGACGCCTTTGGCAGTCTGGGATTGGCCTTGGGGATTGCCATTTTGTTGGTGTATTTCATCATGGTTGGCTTGTACGAAAGCGTTATTTACCCCTTTGTGGTTTTATTTTCCATCCCTGTCGCGTTGATTGGAGCCATTTTGGCTTTGGCCTTAACCATGGAAAGCATGACTGTATTCTCCATTGTCGGGATGATTATGCTGCTAGGGTTGGTGGCCAAAAACGCGATTTTGATTGTTGACTTTACCAACCAATTGAAAGAGCAGGGCCACGACGTGATTCACGCGCTCATCGAAGCGGGAAAAGAACGGATGCGCCCCATTTTGATGACGACACTCGCGATGGTGTTCGGGATGTTGCCCATCGCATTGGCCAGCGGAGCGGGCGCCGAAACCAAGAACGGGATGGCGTGGGTAATTATCGGTGGACTGACCAGTTCGTTGATTCTCACGCTGTTTGTGGTTCCTGCTACGTATTTAATCGTCGACCGTATCAAAGATAGTTTGACTGGAAAAGGCCGAAAGCCGCTAAAACCAGAAATGGCAGAAGTTGCCTGATTTTTTATCCACACCTTCAATAGTTCAAGCCCGCATTGGTTCTCCGATGCGGGCTATTTTTATGGGGTAAAGGGAGTTGTAGAAAACTGAGTTTGTTTATGAGCGGAGCTTCCATAACTGCACCGTTTCGCTCCACCACCGCGCCCAACGGTGCGCAAAATAACCCGTAAAAGGTAGCGAAAGCGCGTACAAGGCGGAGGTTTTCAAGTCGGTGAAACCCCAAACAATGCCCCACTGAATCAGCCACACAAACGGGAAGGTAATCAGGGCAAACAGCACAAGGCGAATGGCACTCGAAAACTGTTTGTCTTTGAGCTTTTTGGTAACATAAAACGGAATAGAATACGGAATGACGCTGTTGAGCCAGCCATACAGCGCCACGGGAGCGCTGAGTAGCAGGCCCAAGGTTTGTAAAACCAAGGCAAAAACGGAATGCTTAGGTTGCCCGTAAATTTCGGCTTCGATGCCTCGTTTGGTTAATGTCTGCTTTAGGTTTTTGGTTTCTTCGAGCCGCTTGGTGTAGGTTTCGGCATTGAGTTGGCGTAGTTGTTCTAGTCCTTTGGCTTTGTTGAGGACGTTGTCCATCAAATCCCCCTCTTTTCGTATCTCGGTATCGGTCAGCCACTTGAGGGTGTCGTGGTGGGGAAGGTCGTCAAAATGCAGCATTTTGCTTTTGATTTCATCCGACATCCGCTTCGTGAGTTGGGTGAGGGAGCGGGGTTGATTTTGTTCGTACTCGGCCCTAAAGTCGCGGACGCTGAAGGGCTCGCCAAAATTAAGGACCAATTTTTCGCCCATTTTCTGGCAGTGGGTATAATACAGACCGCAGGGGAGAATTTGCAGGTTGAGGTTCCAGTCGTGGGCTGTTTCGGCCTTAAATGCAATGCGGGCCAAACCTTTTTTGAACGGTCGCAGGTGGTACTGTACCCCGTGATTGCCTTCGGGAAACGCCGCCAACGTGCCGCCAGCACCCAGAATGTTGACGCACATTTGAAAAATTTCGTCGTTTTGCTGCATTTCATCCATGCCGTCGCGCAAGCGGTACACGGGCAGCATTTTAAGATACATGAGCAGTTTTCGAACAAAGTCTTTTTTGAAAATATCGGCGCGGGTTAAAAAATAGGGTTGACGAGCGCCCACATTCAGCACCACCGCCAAGGCATCCATGAGCGTGTTTTGATGATTGGTGACGATTAAAATCGGGGTGTTGGGAGCAAGGTCTTTCGGGAAATTCTTGATTTCTACTTTACGGTAAAAGATAACATTGTGCCAAAATCGAATATAAGCGCGAAGAACTTGATAGAAAAAAGAATTACTAAACATTGACAGCCGATGGGTTTGGGGATGATGATTTTGGGGTTTTAGGAAAAAAAACGGTAAATGTGGCTGCAAAAGTAACCCATTTTTTGACATGAATCACGGCAAAGGAGGCATCAAAACAACGCTTTCTCAAATTTTATCCACCGAAAAACGAAGTCCTTTAAGTGGATTGTTTCTCACGGGCAAGGAGTGCGGTCAAGATGCTTAAAATCAGGGTGATGGGTGTAGCGATGCATTTTTCTAAGGAGTTGATTGCCACGAGATTGCCGATGGTATTGGCCGCAAAAATCAACGACATGCTCCAAAATAGCACCGAGAGTAAACGAGCGGGGAAGTTGATTATCAGCCATTTTGCTTTCACGGCCACCAAAAACAAAAAAAACAGGTTGACCGCAATCGAAATCGTTTCAAACTGAATCATTTCTTGGTGGCTTTTGAGCTGCCCACCCCAGGTATTTTCATCAGGAATAACGCCCGAAAGAATCAAAAAGTGAAACACCAACACGGCCGAAAAAATAAACATGATGCTGATTTTGATGGCCCGAAAGGTCGCCACAACATTGTGGAAAATATTTATCCTGTCCGTCAATACGAAGAACGTATCCACCAGATAATGCACAGGCTTGCTCTCTTCCGTATTTCCCGTCTCTCATTTCTTGTGTGTGGTCAATTGTGAGTTTTGCCAAGTTGTTGTTTGTAATTTCGGAAAGTCGGTAAAATGATGAGCCAGTTAAATAGGGTTTTAAATCGTCAATGAAACCTGCTTTTTTATAACTGTCAGAATTGTATTTATCCCATAATTCAGGGTATTCCCAAAAGGATATTTGCCAGGTATCGGAACATTCTGATTGTTATACCCGATTTTAATTACTGGTATCAATTGTACTGTCATTTAGTGTGTGTTGTTTTTAAACTGACTGCTAACAAAAAAATCCCCCAAACCTAATCCTTCACACCCACTAACGTACTTTTCCGTTGCCAATAAAACGCCAAGGCCGTACCCGATACAATGTGCCAGATGCTCCACCAACCCGCCACGATGGCCATGCCGCCCAGCGGCAAATCGGGTGGGAAAACGGCAGGGTTAAAAAGCAGCGCAAGCCCTAAGCCCGAGTTGTGGATGCCAGTTTCGATGCTAAGCGTGCGGCGGTTGGTTTCAGAAAGACCAAAAACGGTGGCGGTCAGATATCCCATGCCCAGCGCGATGCCGTTGTGAATCAGCACCAACAGAAAAACGTAGGTGATGTGATTGATGAAAATGTTGAAATTTTTGGTGAAAGCCACCACCACCAAAACGATAAAAAATACCAACGAAGCCTGCCGCAGGGGTTTGATGAGGCGCTCCGCAAGGCGAGGCAAATAAACTGAGCAGAGCATTCCGAGCGCCATAGGCAGTCCCAAAATCATCATGACCGATTTGAGCAACTCCCGCCAGTCCAGTTCGATGGGCCGCACCAGTGAGTTGGCCTGCGCGTACATGTTGCCCCAAAAGGTGAAATTAAAGGGCGTCATAACCACCGCCAAAATCGTGCTGATGGCCGTTAGGCTGACGGCCAGCGCCACGTTGCCTCGGGCAAAAGAAGTGATG
This sequence comes from Runella sp., assembly GCA_027486105.1. Lineage (GTDB taxonomy): Bacteria > Bacteroidota > Bacteroidia > Cytophagales > Spirosomataceae > Runella. The sequence goes on from JAIXPV010000009.1 coordinate 4,239, forward strand.
AAATTGGAAATATTGCCGCCCGGACAGGCCGCCACCAAAATCATCCCTAGGGCCACGCCCACGGTGATGTTGTCGCCTAGGGCCATCACTAGACCAAAGGTAGCGGCGGGCAGTAAAATGGCTTGGCTCAACACGCCCGCAATGAGTTGGCGGGGATTTTGAATGAGATTTTTGAAATGTTCGGGTTTGATGTCTAGGGCTACGCCAAACATAATCAGCGCCAACGCCACGTTGATGGTGGCCGAGCTTTCGGCCGAAAAATCGAGGCGGATGTAGTCCAGCGCCGCTAAAGATTCTTTCATAAAAGGTAAAAGGTCAGGTATTTATAGGTCAATTTTGGGTAAAGACAAACGGTACTTTACGGCGATTAACCGAACAATGATAATCAATAATACGCATCCAATCGCATTCCAATCGGAATGAAAATCGTAGTAATCCAGTAAAACAAACACAACCGCCCCCGCCATGCAGGCCGTGGCGTAGATTTCTTTTTGGAAAATCAGCGGGAGTTCGTTGATGAGGGTGTCGCGAATAACTCCGCCAAAGACCGCAGATACCATTCCTAATATAATGGCCGCAAAAGGATTGACGCCGTATTGCAGGGATTTTTGTACGCCCAAAATGGTGTAGACACCGATGCCGACGGTGTCGAGCAAAAAAATGACTTTATGCAACCGAAAAATGACACGCTTGAATAGTACCGTAATAATAACCCCCAACGTAATGAAAATCAGGTAGTTCATGTCTTTCACCCACGCCAGCGGATACACGCCCAGCGTGACGTCGCGGAGGGTACCGCCGCCGATGGCCGAGATAAAGCCCGTAAAAAAAACGCCGAACAGGTCTTGGTACATTTTCTTATCGGAAGCGGCCAATGCGCCCGATATGGCAAACACCAATACGCCAATCATATCAATATAGTAAGGAAGCTGCATAAGGGGTGTTGATTTGACGAATGCACAAAATAAAGAGAAACCTAATTGAGAAACCAA
>JAIXPV010000671.1 GCA_027486105.1 Runella sp.
CGTGCGGTATCCTGGGTCGATAGCCAACACCCGTTTTTTGCTCAAAGTCGATGCCAACAGCAATTGGCGTAAGTTTTCGGTAAAGACCTGAATGGCGTAGCGGTCGGCTTTTTCTTTTGAATTATTAGCAAATTCGGTTTCGATTCCAGGCTTCAAAAGGCGTTTGTACGCGTCCGAAACCGTGAGTTCAAGTTGGTCTTTGCAAGCAGGCAAACCCTTGATAAACAGGCGGTCGAGCAGGTCGATGGCCATTTCTTCGTCGGGCGAAATATCTACGCTCAAAAAACCTTCTTCTTCGCCGCGACGAAGTGCCAATAAACGGTGCGACGGAATCTTGTTGAGCGGCTCGCTAAAATCAAAATAATCACGGTACTTTGCTCCTTCTTCTTGCTTGTTTTTCTTCACCTTCGACGAAACTTGCGCCGTACGTTCAAAAGCGTAGCGGATTTTATTTCTGGCATCCACATTTTCAGACATCCACTCGGCCATTATATCCCGCGCGCCCTGCAAGGCATCGTCGATGGTAGGTACTTTATCGTTCAAAAACTGCTCGGCTTTGCGCGCTGGATTGGCTTCTTTTCCCGCAAAAATCACCTGTGCCAAAGGTTCAAGGCCTTTTTCAATGGCCATCGAAGCGCGGGTTTTGCGCTTTTGTTTATAAGGCAAATATATATCCTCCAACGTTTGCAACACATAGGTTTCTTCGAGACGTTGGCGGAGTTCGGGCGTGAGTTTCCCCTGCTCTTCGATGCTTTTCAAGATGGCTTCACGACGTTTTAAAACCTCCTGAAATTTCAGATATTGCTCTTTAATGGCATTGATTTGGACTTCGTCAAGCTGGCCAGTCATTTCTTTACGGTATCGCGCAATGAACGGAACCGTGGCTCCTTCGTCAAATAACGTAATGGTGTTGTGGGCCTGACGCTCACTGACTCCTACAATAGGAGCAATAAATTGGGATGCTGTCATTGAATTAGTTCGTATTTATGACGGTAAATCGCTTTTAAACGCTACCAGTACTCTTTTTTTAGGGTTGCAAATAAGCAAGGGGAAGCGATTGTGACAAACATTTTTTCGGTAAATAAGGGCAATTTTCGTTTTAAACAGATACTATTGCCAGAACAAACTCATCCCTAATGCGTTAGGTTAACGATAGTTTCGAGTTGAGATGCCTCATGACTGGCATTATTTTTTAAGGCAAATCATTTACACATACTATCTTCCGTTTCTGATTCTTTGAAAAAAGAATTTTATCCCCCCCCAAAACGTTCAGCACGAATCATTTTCATTTTTCAATATGCACTTAGACATCACCCAACCACACCTTCTCGAAGACTATCTGAAAAGTAAAAACTGGCTCAAAGCACACGAGCAAGTACTAAGTTTAGAGAAACCTGGCGAAGGAAACATGAATTACACCTTGCGGGTGCGCACTCACGACCGTACGCTCATTGTAAAGCAGTCGCGACCATACGTGGAAAAATATCCACAAATCGCCGCACCTGTCAACCGCGCCGTGATAGAAGGACGGTTTTATGAAAAGATTCAACCCTTTGCCAGCATCAACGAACTAATGCCTCAATTGATTGGCATAGATGCCGAAGCCAACATTCTGGTACTGGAAGACTTAGGCACTGCAAGCGACTATACTTTTTTGTATCAACCCAACCAACAACTATCTTTGGCCGACGCGGAGGCTTTGGCGCATTACCTTGCCATGCTCCACCGCCTCACGTGGCAAGAAACGATTGATGAGTCTTTTGCCAACCGTGAGATGCGGTCACTAAACCACGAACACATTTTCAATTATCCCCTGATTGAAAACAATGGTTTTGACCTGGATACCATCTCTAGCGGGCTACAAATGATTTCGATGGGCTACAAAATCGACACAAAATTGAAACAAAAAGTCAGAGAATTGGGCATGGTGTACCTTTCAGACGGGCGCTGTTTGTTGCACGGAGATTTTTACCCTGGGAGCTGGCTCAAAACTACGTATGGCCTCAAAGTCATTGACCCAGAATTTTGTTTTTATGGATGCCCAGAATTTGATTTGGGCGTGATGACGGCCCACCTCATGATGACCAAACAACCAGAAGAAACCATCCGCAAGGTGTATCAAGCTTACGGAGAAATCAAAAACCCGCAATTGGTTGACCAATTTACGGGCGTCGAAATCATGCGTCGACTCATCGGGTTGGCGCAGTTGCCGCTGTCTTTGAGTTTATTGGACAAAGAAGAATTGCTCGAAACAGCCTACGATTTAATAATGCGTTCGTAAGAAATTGTTAATACCCTGGCACCACGGTACCGAGTTCTTTGGCGGCCAAATCGTTGATATTTTTGTAAAATTTATACTGACGTTGAACTTCCATAATCTGCGCAAATTCTTCGTCAGAGTTCCCCGTTATTTTTCCCATTTGATTTAACAAATCCTTCATCTTAGTGGCCGAATAGGCCATTTTAAGGCGAAGGATTTTTTTAAAGGCGATTTCGTGAAGCAGTTCTTCGTCGGTCGGAACCACAATATCATGCTTTTCCCAATTCTCGCTCAAGTGGTGCTTACTGGTGCATAAATCAATGGAAAAACGCTGTATATCAGGGTCGATGTGCGAAAGAAAATAATCAGTAGAAGGAATTTCTCCCAAACTGAAACGCTGGCGGAAAATATTCAGAACCAAGTCAAAAAGCTGATTTTCAAACGATATTTCTCCAATCTCGTGCAGTAAATACCGGCACAGCGAAATTCCCGTTTCCAGCTCCGTTTGACCGTGCAAAATCAGCAATTTTACAAATGCCTGTTCCTGAAAATACAGCCTCTGCTTGAACAAATCCGTCGGTGGCTCATGCCTAGGCGCTACTACATCGGGTACCGAATTGGGGACAGAATCCTCTACCAAAATCCCAAATTCTTCTTCGATAAAATTATCCGAAAAGTGGACATCCACAGGCTCCTGCGGCCGTTCTCTCAAGCGGTCTTTAGGTTTGGACTGCGCGGGCTTTTCGGCGGCTTTCTCCTCCCGCCGGCGCAGGTGTTTATTGCCTTCCGAAATGAGCGTTTGCTCATCCATTTTCATCAAATCGGCGGTACGTTTGAAGAAAATCTGGCGTTTTATCGGGTCCGAAATTTTGATAATACTCGTTACAATTTCATTGATGGCTTCGGCACGCTTAAAGGGATTATCGCCCGCATCCTTCAAAAGCATTTCGGTTTTGAAGGTAATAAAGTCTTTTGTGGCCTGCTGAACGTGTTTTTTGAAGCCTTCCGCTCCCACCTTATACACATAGCTATCGGGGTCTTCGCTATCTGGCAAAGTCACGAGACTTACGTTCAGGCCCTCTTCGAGCACCATGTCCAGTCCGCGCAGGGCCGCTTTGATACCCGCCGCATCGCCATCGTAAAGAATCGTAATATTATTGGTAAAACGCGCAATCAGCTTGATTTGCTCCTCCGTCAGCGACGTACCCGAGGATGCCGCCACGTTCTGAATACCCGCCTGATGCAACGAAATAACGTCAGTGTAGCCTTCCACCAAATAGCAAACGTCTTCCTGTCGAATGGCATTTTTGGCCTGATAGATTCCGTACAGGATTTTACTTTTGTGATAGACGTCGGTTTCGGGCGAATTGATATACTTCGGTTGGGTCTTGTCGGCCGACAGAATCCGTGCACCAAAGGCTATCACCTTGCCCGATACATTATGAATCGGAAAAATCACGCGCCCCCTAAAACGGTCGTAGTAGCGCGTGGCGCGGTTGGCTTGCGCGTCGCCTTCTTTATGCAGGGCCAAGCCCGCTTTTTCGAGCAATTCAGGATTATAGCCTTTTTTGGCGGCCTCTTGGGTCAGTACGGCCCAGTCGGGAAGGCTATATCCAAGCCCAAACGACGTAATAG
>JAIXPV010000424.1 GCA_027486105.1 Runella sp.
GCTAGGGGTGGGTAAATACTTCCTTTTTGTGGCAATGTTGTGGTTTTGCGCCGCTTTTACCAAGCCTTATCGGGCTGAAATAACGGCAAAAATTGTAGAAGAAGTACCTGAATTGAAGGTGGTTTTTGAAAGACAAAATCCTCCTTTGACGCAGCTTAATGACTTTGTACTTGAAGCACCACCCAAACCTGAGAAGGAAACCGTTGTCTCAGTCAATTCATCATCAAAAGACACTTTAGTCTCACAAACCAAGTATGTAATATACAAGGATAACAAACTGCATTGGGTCGTTACCCCCACCATGACTTTTGAAGATTTTCTCGCTATCCATGAAGAATTTGAAAAAGTAGGTGCTACATTTTACGTAAAAATGACTAACTACGACCCCATAAGTCATTATTTATCAAGTATTCATCTAAAAACCTCTTTTTTAAAAGATGGTGAAGATTGTTATACCAATGTTTCGGGGGCAAAGCAAGAACCCATTCCTGCTTTTGGGGGCTGGGTAGCCATTGAAGGTGGTAGGGCTGAAATAAATAAAACTTCATTTGATAGCCAATTCAGTTCGGTTGTAGCAGAGGCCAAAGAAAAAGTGGATAAATTGCGAACAAGGCATTTTGCTGAATATCGTAAAACCGAATTAGAAGCAGAAAGTCGTAAAGGTGAACTCGAATTGAGAAACTATGAGTCTCAATGGAGAGGGGTGACCAATAAATTTTATTCCAGCCCTTTAAAAACCCCAAATGGAATAGCCAAATTCAGCCCAGACGCACTCCAATATCTCTGCCAAATAGGCGCTCGCAATCGTATTTATTTTGAAGAAAGACAACTGCGTATTGAGAATCTCTATAAATCTTCCGAGTTTTTCATTAATAATCAGCCAAGCACATTTCAAGAGGCCGAAAAGTTAACCATTGATGAAATCCGTTACGTGGTTTCCTACGCGCTCTATACGGATTCCACGCGCAAATCTGCCCATCGAACGATGATAATTTTCACAAAACAATTATAGCCATGAAAACCCTCACTAATCCACACCATTTCACCTTTACCAACCACTTCGGTGGACCACATTTCAATAAATCACTGTTGAAAACGCGCATTGAGATGATGAACAAGTCAAAATCCAAGTGGCTGGGTGTGGGGAAATACTTCCTTTTTGTAGGAATGTTGTGGATTTGCGCCGCTTTTACCAAGCCCTATCGGGAAGAAATAGCGGCAAAAATTGTAGAGGAAGTGCCTGAATTGAAGGCGGTTATGGAACCTAAACCTTCACCAAAGGTTGTTTTTAATGACTTTGTGTTGGAAAAATCGTTGGATAAGCCTCAAAAAGACTTAGTACAAATTGCTATTGAGCCGCTGGCTAAAGCCGAAACTGATACGCAAACGTTGGTTTCATCCTCTAAATACGTGGTTTACAAAGGAAATTATCTTCATTTTTTAATTACAGCCAAAACTACGTTTGAAGATTTAGTAAAAATTCGTCAGGAACTCACCAAAAATGGAATGAATTTAGAGATTTTGGCTTGGCAGATGGATTCAATGGGACGTTATCTTCACAAAGTTCAAATGTTGATGAAATCATCTTCTGGAACACCTCAGTTAATTTCCAGAGGTTTGGATAACCCTTACAAACCCATCCGCCCAATTGCAGTTACTCTACAACTGAAACCTGTTAATTTAATGAGTGAAACTATTTCAATGAAAAGCTTTAATAATGTTTCTCAAGAAAGAAGTTTAATACAATTAGCTTTGGCAGACAGTGAATTTGCTGATTTTTATGTACGCTGGTCGCAATCCGTAGCCGAAACAGTTGAGAAATATAGACAGAAAGGGATTTATTTTGTCCCTTCTACTTCTTTTCCAGCAAAATCGTTGCTGAAAGAAGATACTCCGCACTTTTATCGCGCTTTTGCAATTATGACGAATGAAGAGCAAAAAGAAGTGCTGAAAGTAAACCTTTCATTAAAAAATGCCAGGTTTAGATTAAATGACAGTCCTGCTAGTTTGGCTGAAATAGAAAATATCCCACCAAAAAAATTCATCAAAGCTGATAAATATGAGGTATATGACGACAAAAAGTCAATGAATGAAATTTATCTGTTGGTTTACACAAAATAATTATAGCCATGAAAACCCTCACTGATCCAGACCATTTCACCTTCACTAACCACTTCGGTGGAGCATATTTCAATAAATCAAGGTTACATAATCGTATTGAAATGATGAACCGTCAATCCACATGGCGAAGCAGTTGGCGGTATATTGCCCTAAGTTTATTGTTGTTTTTTACAGCGATGTGTCAGCCACTGCTGCAATCGGAGCCAGAGAAAGAAGCCATTCCTAAAAATGATAAAAGCCATAGACCAAATATTGACCAAATGACCGTCAGTACAACCTCTCACTCTGGGGATACCATCATCTTTGAAAACTACAAACAAGGCCAGCTGGTGGGGAGGGTTAGAATGGTAAATCCGAATAAACATACCTCCTATACTTGGACGGGCAACATGAATCAACTCATGGAAGCAAGTTTTTTTAAACGAAAAAACACCATGCTCTACGTACGGGCTAATCATCATTTAGCTCTTTACGATGAATACAAGAAAAGTGTGACAATATTTGTAGATGGCAAGCAAGTCTCATTGGAAGAACTAGAGAACGTGCACATAAGGCAGGTAGCCCATGTATATGCGCACAAGCGCGCGTCAAAAGAAAATTTATATGGTGTTGCCGAGGAGTACCAGAATAATCAAAAGTCAGTTCCTGAATTAAAAATGATTCAAGCCTCTACCCGCAAACCCGACGAAACCGATTATGTCATTTGGATTGACCGGGCACCCAACCGGCTAATAAGAGATTCGAGCTATTATGTATTCAGCCCTTTTTATTCGGGCGATTTCTAGCCCCCCCAAACACAAAGACACCTGGGCCAAAACAGGCCCAGGTGTACTCTAAACAACCCATTCTCGCAAGATTTTTAATATTTTTATGAGGCAAATTTGTTACGCCTCCAATGTCTCCATTTGTTCTAAATGACAAATCAGTATCGGGATATGCGACTCCAACACCATTTTTTTGGAAAGGCTCGGATTAATCAATCCCGATAACCAGTCCCGCTTTCGGGTAGCCATAACAATCAAATCGGCGTGGTGTTTGTCGGCATATTTTTGCAATCCATCCACAACCGACTCTTCGTCGATGGCGTGGAGGGTGTACTTTTTATCCCCAAATGCCGCTTTGATGTCACCAATAAACTGCTCATCATCAAATACATTTACTTCAAAAGACGCATTTAC
>JAIXPV010000227.1 GCA_027486105.1 Runella sp.
GGGCTTGCTGGCGGCGAATCAACCAAAAACTTACGATCCCCAGTGCCAAATGGTTTAGCAGCCACCACGTGGTAGGCGAAGTATCAAAATAAATCCAATTTGTTGGCGTCATAAACAAAGTGACTGTAGCGAAAGAAAACAGTGCAGATTCAACAATGAGCCACAAAAGTAAGCATTTATTACAGGTTGTAATGCTACAATTTGGTTGAGGAAGTCCAAAAAAAAGGCAGACCTAAAGCCTGCCCCTATCAAATCAAATTCTAAATCGTGGGGTTATTTTCCCAAAACAGCGGTTTTGCTAGAAACTAGCCCCCCTTCCATTTGTGCATTAGAAGCCTAATCCTACCGCCATGGCGCGTACAGTTGGGTTGCCCTGGAGGGTAGAGCCTAGGGTTGCGGCACCCGTGGCCAAGTTAATGGTATAAACGCCCGTTGTCCCTCCCGAACGAAGCAAGGCATAAGCCGTGTTGCTGGCACCGCCGATGTCAAAACCATTAGCACTTTCCACTTGTATGCCCAGCGAGCCTACCAAGTTTAGGGTTCCGTTATTGGGTGGGTTTTGGGTATAGAGCATAGCATTGCCTTCCGCAGGTGTATCAATGTCATACAAGGTTGTGGTCATGGTGCCGGCAAAGTTATTGGTATAAGCAGCGGCGCTGACGTTGGCCGACATGATGCTCAACTCCGTGTCTACATTATTGATAGCGCCTGTTACGGGGCTTACGCGCAAATTTTGCCGTGTATTGCTCACTACCCGAATTAAGTCGGGTACGGGGTTAAAATCAAACCCAAAACTTGTTCCTGATAAAGCAGGCGTGAAAGGCCCTGCCCCTAAAGCTGTAGTGGTATAAGTGGCGGTGTTGGCGGCATTGACCGTAAGGGTATAAATTCTGCTCGTGCTGCCCAACGCGTACAATTGGCCGTTGGAAGGACGAAAATCAATGCCAAGGATGCTCTCACCCATTTGCAATCCCACGATGGTTTTGGTGGTGGGAGTGACGAGCGAAGTAGCTATTGGGTTGAAAATAAGTAGGTTGTTGGCGTCGTCAATGGCGTCGGCAACAGGCTCCGTTGGGATGGCGATACCAATGATGTTGGCTGGAAGGTCACCTAGTTTTTGGAGGCGACCCGTGGAGAGGTTTACCTGATTTAATTCTGATTGTCCAAAGACGGTTACGGCGGCGATGGCGTCGCCGTTGGGAGAAATATCAAATCCTGAGGTTCCTGTGATGTCAAGACCAAGTGAGCCTACTTCTTCCAAGGTGCCATTGTTTGGTGGATTTTGCCGGTAAAGACGGTCATTAACGGGGTCAATGTTAAATAACGTCGTACTGGTAACGCCTGCTCTGTTGTTGGTGTATGCTCCCCCAGTAATCATCGCGCCTGGCGCTCCGTTTATGGCCCCATCCACAACGGCCACAGCCCCTGTTTCGGGGTGGAGGCGTAAATTTTGTCCTGTGTTAGTTACCAAGCGAATACGGTCCACGGTGGGATTAAAATCAAAGGCAATCATGCTGCCATTTAGTGTTGGATTCAAAGGGTTCATTCCTACCATACGAGCTGCCCCAGAGGTAGGATTGATGACGTATAAACGGCTGTCGCTACCTACGCCATACAATTGGCCAGTGGCGGGGCGGAAATCAATAGCGCGTATTTTTTCTCCCGTTGGCAATCCTGAAATATTTACCGTTGCGGTGGGTGTACTCGTGGCCCGAACATTGATAAACATCAATTGGTTGTTGTCGTTGAGTGCATAGAACGACACATCTGGCAATGTCTGAGGCGACGGTGGCAAGCGGTGATCGGTACAGGAGTTGAGCGTAAACAGCGAAGTAATGGCTGCAACGGCAAACAAACGTAGATGTTTTTTGACGTGGAACATGATACAAGGTTGTTAAATAGTGTTAGTAAGATACCTATTGGACAACCGTACCTACGTAGAAAATTTACGCCTGGATTTTAAACATTGCACCCGCTAAATGATACAAATGGGTGAATATATGATGGATAGTGGAAGAGATTAAAAGGTCAAAGAAGCCTTTTGGTTGATAAATACCCTCATAAAGGCAGGGCAAAGAAGAAGAATTGTTGTTTGTTTCTATGGCTGTTACGATTAGTTTTTTTTATCGTAACAGCCACAAAAGTAGATTTTGTTAGTAAACTTCAACCGCAGAAAGCACTGGAGAGGCTTTGGAAGCGGTAATATTTACCCGGATTTTACTGGTTTGTACGGGCGTTAACTTTAAAATACGCTTATAGCCAATGGTGGTAGCTTGGGCTACTTTTTGCCACGCGCCGTTTTGCCACGCTTCTATTTTAAACCCTTTGACGCGCTGGCCTAAGGCGATGTATTCTTTTAACGTCACGTATTTTACCGTTTGGGTTTTGCCCAAATCAATCTCTACGCTACCCGTAGTTACGTCGTCGTTGGTAGTCCAGTAGGTGTCTTTGTTACCGTCGGTGAGGTTGGCAGAGCCATAATAAACGGCATTGCCTCGGAAGGAGCTGGCCTTTGTTTTGGCATTGGCCGCCAAATTGGTTTTAAATTCACGGTCAATCATTGCGCGCCAGCCTTGCAGGGCTTTTACGTCATTTTCGTGAATCAATCCCCGGCGATCGGGTGGCACATTTAGGAGTAGCGTTGACCCGCGCCCTACCGATGTTAGGTAAATGTCAAATAGATTTTCGGGGGTGCGCACTTTTGAATCTTCCTTGGCGTGATAAAACCACCCCGGGCGAATCGACACATCCACCTCGGCAGGAATCCATTGGGTGCCATCTTCTGAGCCCGTGTTCAATAGTTTTTCTATGCCGCCTTTGCCCGCAAAGAGCGTATCGGGCGTAATGCTATTCCAGTTGGTTTCGCCTGCTATACCGCGCTCGTTTCCTACCCAGCGTACGCCTGGCCCAGCGTCGCTAAAGAAGATGACATTTGGTTCCATTTGGCGTACCAGATCAAGTGTTTTGGGCCAGTCATAGTAGGTAGAACCTTTGATTTGGCGTTTTTCGCGGGCACCCCCGTAGTAGCCGTCGCCACCGTTGGCCCCGTCAAACCACATTTCAAACGCAGGACCATAATTGGTAAATAGCTCTTTGAGCTGATTGCGGTAATATTCCACATAACCTGGTTTGCCATATTCGGGGTGGTTGCGGTCCCAAGGTGACAAATAGATACCAAATTTGAGGCCATGTTTTTTGCAGGCATCGGCCATTTCCCGAACGATGTCGCCTTTACCACTTTTATAAGGACTGTTTTTGATCGAATGTTCGGTATATTGACTAGGAAACAGACAGAAACCATCGTGGTGTTTTACCGTCAGAATAGCGCCCTTAAAACCAGCGTCTTTAAGGGTTTTTATCCATTGGTCCACGTCAGTTTGGGTTGGGTTAAAAATAGAAGGTTTTTCGTAGCCGTAGCCCCACTCCAAATCGGTGAATGTATTGGTAGTGAAGTGAATAAATGCATTTTGCTCCATTTCGTGCCAGCCCATTTGGGCTTTTGAAGGGGTGGGCCCTACGGGTTTGGGAGGCAGTACATCAGGTACTTTCAACACCACATGTTTTACTTTTTTACGTTCGTGGGTGTACGTAATATGCACCAGCCCATCGGTGGTTTGAATCACGGCAGGGTAGCTAAATTCTCCCTTGCCCTCGTCTTCTAGGGTATAAATATCCTGCCAATTCACGCCGTCTTTGGAGGCCGCTACGCGTAGTTTATTACGCCCTTTGGCCCAGTCACTTCCGCGAATGAGGGGGTTATAAATCAAAATTTGCGTACCGTTTTTGAGGGTTACAGCATCGGTGCCCGAGTTCGGGTTAGGCAGGCTAGTGGCACTGACCGGGCTCCAGGTTTTACCACCGTCGGTCGACCATGTTTCTACTACCACATTTTGACGACTGCGACAAAGCATTTGCATTCTGCCATCTGGATAGGTCAAAATGCTAGGCTGTATGGCGCCAAAATTACCGTTGTCGATGCTGATTTTTTGCCAGTTATTGCCGTTTTTGTCCGTTTTTTCCAAATGCACATGCCAAACATTTCCCGTTACGCTTTCGGTGCTGGTCGGGTGCAAAATGTCCCCGTTGGCAAGTTGAATGGGTTTGTTTTTTATCGGTCCCAACATGCCATCGGGTAGCTTTTCGGGGGCCGACCATGTTTTGCCATTGTTGGTTGAATAGCGCACCATTCCCCACCATTCGCGCGGATTTGGCCCTATTTTGTAGTAAAGCATCAGCTTTCCTTCCTTGGTTTTAAACAGCACAGGGTTCCAACAAGGATACCGCTTGGTGGCGTCGATGATGCCGTCGGCCATTTGCTTAGGTTGACTCCATTTTCCTTTCTGGTATTCTGACAACCAGATGGTTACGTCGGGTTTTCCTTCGGCAGTACCGCCAAACCAAGTTGCCATCAAATGTTGGTCGTCCACTTGAACAATGCTGGAAGCATGGCAGGAGGGAACGGGCGGATTGTCAAAAATAAATTCCTCTTTGACCAACACAACGGCAGGCGCCTGTGCCCGAAGTACCGTGCCAGCAAAAGTGAATACAAGTAAAAAGAATGATTTTAGATTCATAGTGTGAGGGTTGGGATTTGTTAAAATCGGGACAATAATGATATACCACAAAAGTAAAAATAAAAAATATTAATAATTTAAGGTAATGAAGTAAAAAAAATTAAAAACAATACATGCAATTTATAGAGTACGTTAGGAAAACGCATTCGTGAAAATGAAAGAAGATTTTTGGGGCTATATACCGCTTGGGTTGAAGATTACCACTGTTTTTTTACGCTGATGAATCCCCCGAAAGCATCAGTAAATAGGGTGCCGTGATCAAGTACAGCAGAAGCACTGAAAGTGAATCCAGTGATTTTGGGTAGGATGATTTGGGTAGAAAGTAAATGCGAAAACTGTTGTATGGCGGGAGAGTAAGCATAGGAAAAAGAGCCAAAATTTCGGCTGTACGAAGTACGAGTGGTGATATTAAGTCGGCGGCCAAAATGCCAAACACTCCCCAAATACCAGACTTTTACCTGATTATTTGGGAAATAGAAACCTTTGAATTTTTCCTGTACTGCTGGTTGTAGAGTGGTCAAGGGAGCAATAAATGGGCTGCCAAGGGTTTGATTCAGATACGACCAACCTTCTTTGTACTGTCCGTGGTTAAAATAATTGTCGGTGCCTTGGTACTGAGCGGTTGAGTCAAAAATGGCTCCGCTTTGGTTTGAAGTAGAAAGATGCTCGAAGTTTAGTCTTTTGATTGACAATGACTTATGACGGTTTTTTTTGTTCCATGAAATGCTCAAGCCCGTTAGCCCATCGGGGAAATTTTGAAACGCCAAGCCCGATGCATCTTCGTAAAGATGTTGATGATACAATAATATAGTATGCGTCGTTTTGCGCCATTCTAGCGCAAAATCATAGCTTCCTAAGTGATTACCGATGCGATTGGTGCCGTCGAAAACAGTGTAACGGTCGTTGCTGAGGTCGTCGGGATAGCGGCCCGTGATGAGCGAAATATAATCCCGAAACGTAGACGGTAGCTGCCCGTTTTGCGCTAACAAAGTCCCCTTTAGATAGTCGGCTTTTCCACCCCATTGGACTTGGTGGTTGAGCCCTACATAAAGCCGAACCGGCCAATGGGGTTTACCAAAACGCGCATAAAACGTTTTTTGATGAAGATAAGCCCCCTGAATGTACGGTGCTGTAAACCATCCGTGGGTGTAACTTGCCTTGAAAGCCAAGATATTTTTGAGAAATTTGAGAGAAATGTAGTCAATGGTTTGCAGTTGAATTTTGGGAAAGGTCATTGCATTGCCCGACCACGCCACAAAACCCGATGTCAGGGTACTGTCACCGAGTCCAACAATTTCTCGGCGGTTGCCCGCAAAGATTTCAAACTTGCCCCATTTTGCTTTTATGAACAGGTCAGGTGCCCAAACTTTATATTTATTTTCCGTGAAATTGGCGACTCCCATCGCGCCGAATCCCCAGTCAAACGTTGATTTTCGGGTAGAATCGACGCGGTATTCGCGGCGGCTACCCACCCGAGCGGTTCCAAAACTGCTTTCTAACGGAACGATACCGTATTGATTGGTTCGTAACCAGAAGGGTGTTTGGGAAGATGTAGCTGCTCCGCCACCGATTTCAACGTAATAATGGTACGGACTCACTGATTTACCCGACTGTGTCCAAGCCGATTGGGAAAAAAAGCCAACGGTCGCTGCCAATAAGTAGCGGAACTTCATATGGAAAGGGTTGGAACCACGAATACATACGTGTAAATGCGTGTTTTGGACGTTGGTATCCAATAATTTATTGGTAACCGAAAAACAATAAACCGCACGGGCGGCCCCTCGCGAAACTACAAAATGTAAAAGGAGCGTTTTCTTTCCCCTGAAACCTCTAGCTTTTCATCCTGACATTTGGAATTTCTGGCGGAAGCGGCACTAGATCGGTTTCGCCTTCGATACGGGGAAAACGGTCTTCTTTCCAATCTTTTTTGGCTTGTTCGATGATTGCCTGACTAGTGGCCACAAAATTCCAATAAATGAAACGTTCTTCGGGAAAAGGCTCACCACCAAAGAGATAAATCGTGGTGTTGGCATGAATGGTAAATTGGCAGAGTTGGCTATTTTGGGCGACCAAAATGCGTTTGGGTTCGTAGGTATTGCCTTCACTTTCAATGCTCCCTTCCAAAATATAAAGGCCGACTTCACCAAATAAGTCATCGCCGATACTGATGATCTGCGTGATTGGACTTTTAATTTCCAACAGAAATAATTTGCTATAAACGGGTACGGGCGATTTGTGTCCAAATGCTTCACCTGCAATGAGTTTGTACGAAACACCGTCGGTTTGCCATGATGGAATCTCGTCGGCTTCGGCGTGGTAAAAAGCGGGTGGCATATCTTCGAGTTCTTTGGGCAACGCCACCCAAATCTGAAGCCCATGAAGTCTTTTGTCGGAATGTCTGAGGTATTCGGGTGTTCGTTCTGAATGTACAATGCCCTTGCCCGCGGTCATCCAATTGACCTGATTCGGAAATATTTCGACGGCGGTGCCCAACGTGTCGCGGTGCATAATGCTCCCTTCAAACAGATAAGTGAGTGTCGAAAGGCCAATGTGTGGATGCGGGCCAACGTCAATGTTCTGGTGCTCTTTGAGAAGCGCAGGCCCCATGTGGTCAATGAAAATGAAGGGCCCAACCATACGTTTTCCGCGAAAAGGCAGTAGCCGACCCACTAAAAAGTTCCCGATATTGGCGGGACGCTCCTCGATGATCACATTGATGTTTGACATGGTCGTTGGGTAAATTTACGCAAGTACATCTTGCCATTCAGGAGTTTTCTTAAACGTTGCATTGGCAAAAGGGCACAATGGTATCACCTTAATACCATTTTTTCGTACATAATCTACCAACTCAGCCTGTAATTTTTTGCCGATGCTTTGACCCTTTAACGAAGGGTCAACTTCGGTGTGGTCAATGATGATTTTGTGCTCGCCAGCCAGTATGTACGTCATGGCCGCCAGTGATTTGCCTTCAGATTCGTAAAAGAATGAGCCACCTTTTTCGGTTTGGCTGTGCTTGATTTGTCCCATAAACTGTTTATTTGATTTTTTAGTAATGCGAATATAGGTTACTCAAACCGAATGTACCGCATCCTTTTTGCCCAAAAATCTCCAAAACCGTTCATTTAAAATAGTTTGGAGCGTGTTAATTGCGCTAAAAACTTTCTTGAATCAGCGCTTTATTGATAGATGCACCTGCTTTCGTGCCCGCCGCTATTGCCTCCGACACGGCTCTCATCGGAGAGGTATTATCGCCTGCGGCATACACACCCGCCAGGGTAGTTTGATTAAAATGGTCAATTTTGAGGTAACCGTTTTCGGAGAGCTCAC
>JAIXPV010000148.1 GCA_027486105.1 Runella sp.
CACCGTTAATCAGCTCTTGATTGAAGCCGAACGAGTTCCCGCTGGCGCTGGAGGAATGCTGTTTTTGCCGTATTTATTGGGAGAACGCGCCCCTCTCTGGAACGCCAACGCCCGTGGGGCGTACATCGGTGTGAATATCACCCACGAGCGTCGGCATTTTATCCGCGCTACCGTAGAAGGAATTATGTATGAAATGCACAGCATCGGTAAACTTCTCCAACAATACCGTTCTATCCAGAACCTTTACATCAACGGCACTTATGCTACTTTGCCGCTTTTTGCCCAAGTATTGTCGGATGTGTTTGGCAAGAAAGTGTACGTTAATGACAAGCATGATAGTGCCAGTGCAGGGGCGGCCTTGCTGGCCTTGACCCATTTGGGCGTTTATCCAGATTTGGAAGCGGCGGCTAAAACCATTCGTTCGGTAGAATCCTATCAACCCAACTCCGAAAACCACGAACGATATGCTCGTTTTACCGAAATATTCGACCGTTTAAGTCAAAAACTGGCGGAAGATTTTGATGCATTGGTTGCGTTGCAATAATTCTGGCATAATTTGTGTAGTGGAGGTATTAACGTGATACTAACCACCTAAAATTATGTTGAGATTCGTGACCTTGTGGATTGCTGTTTTTATGGTTAGCGCTGTTTCTTGGGCGCAGAGTAGTGAAAATTTGTCAAAAATTTGGCGCTTGAATGAGGAAGGAAAATTGCAATGTTCTCAAAATGAGGGGCAAACGTGGGGAAGTTCGGAGGCCAATGTTGAATCGCGGCTAAATGCCCTTCATTTTGTAAATTTAAACGATGGGTGGGCTGTGGGACAAAACGCCACCGTGCTGCATTGGGATGGGGAAAAATGGGGGGAAGTACTTATTTTCAGTACTGCCAATCTTTTATCCGTTTATTTTCTGGATGCTAAAAATGGATGGGCTGCTGGCAGTAACGGAACCCTGCTATTTTGGGATGGCACTACTTGGACTGATGAGGTATCTCCAACAACCGAAACACTGACCAATGTAAAACGAACCATTACTGGAAATTTGCAAATTACCGCGCAAAGTGGGGCCATATTTGAAAAAGAAAATGGCCAATGGAAGGCGCAGACTGTACCGATAGCTCCCGTACTTTCGGTCTCATTGAGCAAACTAGAAGAATAAAATCACTTTAAAAATGTTTTTATTTCCTTGATAAGTGCTTTGTATTCAGCAAGTTCTTCGGCTTTTTTATAATAAGCAGTAGCTTTAGCGCGGTCTCCGGCACGCAGCGCAATTCGGGCCAATCCTGCATAAGCAAACGCGTGGTATTCCTTGGTATATTCAGAATCAAAAGGCTGACGAAGGGCCGTTTGGTAGGCTTTGGCCGCTGCGCCGTCGTGTTTGAGGTGCTTCTCTTCCACTATTCCTTCAAAGGTATGGGAGGCAATGGGAAAAAATTTGTCTGTTCGTCGTTTAAAACGTTCCAAAAATGGTTCTGCTTCTTCATACTGCCCCAAAAGCAGGAGTGCTTCAATGTTTTTCATCAGAAAAATGGGGTTATTGGGGTACTTTTGGGTTAGTGTAGATAAGTAATTTGAGGCTTTTTCGTAACGTAATTCATGTTTTAAAAAGATTCGGGCTAGGTAAAAAGCCGATTCAGTACGCGTAAAAATGCCTTTTCGGGCCGCAATATCCATTTGGCGAAGCCCTTCTTCGCGGTTGCCATCTTTGAAGAAAAGAATCAGGGGTTTTACAATGGGGTGGTCTTCAGGATAGCGAATGACGTAGTAATTGTAGAGACCCGATGAGAAATAAAATTCGGGATTTCGCTCCATGTATTTGAACCCATCCATGACGTAGTTATAGGCTTTCTTCCCTTCTGATGCCGCCTTGATTTTATCGTCGTTGTAGTTGTGAATCAACGCGATATACCCGTGGCCAGCCATCGAAAAAAACGCAGCTTCGGGGCGCGTTTTTGCATCCTTTTCCAGCACTTTTGCTTTATTAAGACACTCTTGCAGATAGCTTTGGTACTGTCCGCTCATGGCTTTGTTGTCTTTAACGGGCAGATATTGCCAATGCAATTGAATAGCCTTCAACAACGGATTGACGGGGTGATTGGGGTATTTTGCTCTGATTTGTCGGGCCAACGGCTCAACTGATCCAAATTCATAGTTGTAAATATGGTCGATGGCTTCCAAAACCAGATTTTGGGTGGGCGCATCGTATAAAAGTTGTGCTTTGGCAAAAGAGGAAGTAAGTAAAAAGAGAAAAAAAACAATTCGTTTCATGTGGCTGTTAACGGACAAACAAATAGATTGAATCGGCTAATTTTTGGCATTCAACTTGAAACCATTAGCTTTGTTCTTAACGTTAAATCACCAATAAAGAGTTTATTGATTTCTGTATTTTCAAGGAAAGATTCACAGATTTTTACTCGATTCATTTATTTTTACCTGACCCCAGTTGCTAGCCAATTGACTGTGAACTTATTACACTATGATACATTACGCACATTTTACCCTTTACAACGGGCTGGAAGTTTATGTTCACGAAGACCATTCTACGCCGATGGCGGCAGTCAATATCCTTTACAACGTCGGCTCTCGCGATGAGGAAGAAAACCGGACGGGTTTTGCCCACCTTTTTGAGCACTTGATGTTTGGCGGTTCCCAAAATATTCCTGCTTACGATGAGCCGCTTCAAAAAGTGGGTGGAGAAAACAACGCCTTCACTTCGCCTGATATTACCAATTATTATATTACCCTGCCTGCGGTCAATCTTGAAACGGCTTTTTGGCTCGAATCTGACCGCATGATGAGCTTGTCGTTTGACCCTAAAGTTTTGGAGATACAACAAAAGGTGGTGGTTGAGGAGTTTAAACAACGCTATCTCAATCAGCCCTACGGCGATGTATGGCTTAAATTGCGTCCATTGGCCTATCAGGTGCATCCTTACCGTTGGGCAACCATCGGTAAGGAAATCAGCCACATTGAAAATGCGACTCTGGACGATGTGCGTCACTTTTTTTATAAATATTATCTACCCAATAACGCGATTTTGGTGGTAGCGGGAGATGTAACTGTGCCGCAAATTAAAGCACTCGCCGAAAAATGGTTCGGGCCGATTGCGCCTGGAGAAAAATACGTTCGAAATTTGCCACAGGAGCCCCGTCAGACAACGGCCCGGTTTGCCGAGATCGAAGCCAAAGTTCCGCTCAATGCCATCTATAAGGCGTACCATACCTCGGGCCGTTTTGCGGATGATTTTTACACCGTTGACTTAATGACGGATGTTTTGGGGCGCGGAAAATCGGCTCGTTTGTACCAAAAATTATTGAAGGAACGCCCCTTGTTTGCTAATATCAATGCGTATACCACCTCTTCAATTGACCCAGGCTTGTTGGTGGTGCAGGGAAATCTAAACGAGGGTATTACCTTAGAAGAGGCTGACACCGCCATCGAAGAAGTATTGCAGGAGCTGGTAGAAATTCAGTTGCCAGAGCAAGAGTTGGCCAAAGTGAAAAATCAAGCTGAATCAACGTTGGCATTTTCTGAAATAGAGCTGCTCAATCGTGCTATGAACTTGGCCTTTGCGGCCAATGCTGGTAATCCAGAGCTGGTTAATCAGGAAGCGGAGAAAATACAGGCAATTCGGGTGGAGGATATTCAAAACAAAGCCAAAGAATTGCTGCTAAAAGAGAATTGTTCTACCCTGTATTACAGAGCAGTAACGGCGTAGGAAAGAAAACTGTCAAGAAAGTAATGAAAAACAGATAAATGTTATTAAAGAATGAAATTTAGAGTTGGTTCGGGATACGACGTTCATAAGCTGGAGGAAGGTAGAGATTTTTGGTTGGGGGGTATAAAAGTACCACATACCCACGGGGCCAAAGGCCATTCGGATGCCGATGTGGTTTGTCATGTAATATGTGATGCATTGTTGGGAGCTGCCAATATGCGCAATATCGGATATCATTTTTCTGATAAAGACCCGCAATGGAAGGGCGTAGACAGTAAGTTGTTATTGGCAAAAGTGATGGAAATGATTCGCGAAGCTGGCTACGAAGTTGGCAACGTGGATGCTACAGTCGTGTTGCAAGAACCGAAACTTAATCCACACATTCCAGCCATGAAAGCGTGTTTGTCGGGGGTGATGAACATTCCTGAAGAGGATATTTCTATCAAGGCCACAACCTCCGAATGGATGGGCTTTGTGGGCCGTAAAGAGGGCATTGCCGCGCACTGCGTAGCGCTGATTTATAAAGATTAATTCCTATTTATTAACCCTTCTTAAATTACATCTTATGAAAATACTGGCAAGCGGTGTTTTGTTTCTCGGAGTGCTGACGGGCATGGCCCAAACGATTGAACAACCTCTTGGTTTTGAAGAGTATGATCCAGTCTCAACGCTTAAAGTAGCAGAGCACAAAGTTACTCGCTCTAAGTTTCCATTTATTGACGTTCACAACCACCAATACCAGATGAATTCACAAGATTTGTCAAAGTTGGTGGCCGACATGGATGCCCTCAATATGGGAATCATGGTCAACCTGAGTGGGCGTGGATTTTCGCAAGAGTGGGAGGAAGGCACCGCTACCATCAACGGAGCCCTAGCCAATGCCAGTAAAAATTATCCGAAACGCTTTCTGGTTTTTACGAACCCCGAACTTAAAAATATCGGCTCGCCAGGCTGGGGGGCGCGGGCGGCCAAACAGATTGAAGACGATGTAAAAGCGGGGGCTGTTGGCATGAAAGTGTATAAAAATTTGGGTTTCAGTGGTGTAAAAGATACCGATGGCAAACGAGTGGCAGTCAGCGACCCGCGCTTAGATCCCCTTTGGGCCAAATGCGGAGAATTGGGGATTCCAGTAATCATCCACACCGCTGACCCAAAGTCATTTTGGGACCCCATGGACCGTTATAACGAGCGCTGGCTGGAACTCAAAACCCATGCTGGGCGTAAACGAAGCAATAACGACCCCGTACCGTTTGATTCTTTGATGCGCGAACAGCACGCGGTTTTTGCCCGCCATCCCAAGACTACTTTCATCAACGCGCACATGGGTTGGTATCCTAATGATTTGAAGAAATTGGATAGCTTGATGCAGAAATTCCCCAATATGAATGTTGAAATCGGAGCGGTTATTGCCGAATTGGGCCGTCAGCCGCGTGCCGCCAAAGCGTTTTTTAACAAATGGCAGGACCGAATTTTGTTTGGTAAAGATAGTTGGGTTCCTTCCGAATACGCCACGTATTTTAGGGTCTTGGAAACCGAAGATGAGTATTTCCCTTACCACAAAAAATACCATGCTTTTTGGCGAATGTATGGCATGGGGCTGTCGGACGAGGTGCTGAAAAAAGTGTATTACAAAAATGCCATCCGGATTATACCTGGCATTGACAAAACGCAGTTTCCTGAGTAAATCGTTGTGCTTAAGGATACTGCATTAATTTTCTGCCCTGGTTTTAACGTTTTTAGTCTTCCCATGAATAATCCTGGTCATACGCTTTCTTCCGTTCAAACCCTGCTGCAATCTAGCGGCTATATTGCCGACGAATACGTGGCTATGTCGGTTTATTTGGCAATGAAGCTTAATAAACCGCTCCTGATTGAAGGCCCCGCAGGGGTGGGAAAAACTGAGATTGCCAAAGTAATGGCGCAAGCGCTCAACACCGACCTGATCCGGCTGCAATGTTATGAAGGGCTAGACGCGCATCACGCCATTTATGAATGGAACTATCAGCATCAATTGCTTTTCCTAAAAATGGGCGAAAATGACAAAGAAGGGCGTAATCAGGAGACATTAGAGAAGACGATTTTTAGTGAAAAGTTCTTGCTGAAAAGACCTCTTTTGCAGGCACTTACGCATTCAAAGTCGCCCGTACTATTGATTGATGAAGTAGACCGGGCCGATGAAGAATTTGAAAGTTTTTTGCTCGAAATGCTCTCAGATTGGCAAATTACCATTCCGGAATTAGGAACCATCAAAGCCACGCACGTACCGCACGTGATTTTGACGGGAAACCGCACCCGCGAACTTTCGGAAGCCTTGCGCCGCCGGTGTTTGTACCTGTGGATTGATTATCCGCCTTTTGAAAAAGAACTCGCCATTGTCAAGTCAAAAGTAGAACAAATTGATGCCACTTTGGCGCGGCAAATAACCGCTTTTATGCAGGCATTGCGTGAGCAACGGCTCAATAAGGTGCCAGGCATTGCCGAAACACTGGATTGGGCGCAAGCCTTGGCAGGGATGCACATTACCCATTTGGAAAAATCATTGGTAGAATCTACGCTCGGGGTTGTCCTCAAAGATTGGCAGGACATCCGGGAAACCCAACTGAGTCTTTCGGAGCTATTCGACAAAGTGGGCATAAAATCAAAATGGGAAGAAGTCTAAAGCAAGGCCTTAGAATCGTGCCTTTGTGTTGAAGAGCTTACCATAAAGTTTGAAGTTGTTGGTAAAAAAGGCAATTTTGCACTTATATTTCACTTCCATGAAGTTGTCAAAAAAGCATATCCGCCAAATTCAAGATTATTTTAAGACGCAACCTGTCTTAAAAGCGTATCTGTTTGGATCTTATGTGCGTGGGGAAGCCACCAAAGAAAGCGACGTAGACCTGCTAGTGGAGTTAGACTATACCCAACGAATCGGACTTCATTATGTCCAAATGATTTTTGATTTGGAAGAATTACTGCACAAAAAAGTGGATTTGGTTTCTGAAGGGGGGGTGTCAAAATACATTCGACCTTACATAGAAGCAGAAAAACAACTTATTTATGAAAGGTCAATTGGGGGATAAAGCAAGGCTTCAACATATTTATGATGCCATTTTAGAAATAGAAACTTATACTAAAAATGTTGATATAGAAGACTTTCTTAACAATTCTATGATGCGTTTTGCCTGTATAAAACAAATTGAAATTATTGGAGAAGCGGGTAATCATGTTACGAAAACAACACAACTGCAATTTAGTGAAATAGAGTGGCGGAAAATTGTTGGACTCCGAAATATAGTCATTCACGAATACTTTGGGATTGACTTTGAGGTGATTTGGGGAATAATTTTGAGTGACATCCCCGATTTGAAGGTTAAAATTGAAAACATATTGAATCAACTATAAGAAATGCAACAAAAGAAAATCGTTCGCGTAGGCGATATTGAATGTGGTTCCGACGAATTGTTCCTGATTTCGGGACCGTGTGTGATTGAAGACGAAAAAATCATGATGACCGTAGCCGAACGCCTGAAAGAAATTTCGGAGCGACTGGGCATCAAAATAATTTATAAGTCTTCGTTCATGAAAGACAACCGTAGCAGCCTTGACTATTACATGGGGCCAGGCTTAGAAGCGGGTATCAAAATTTTGGCCAAAGTGAAAGAACAATTTGGGTTTACGCTTTTGACCGATGTACATTATCCTGAGCAGTGCGCACCCGTGGCGGATGTGGTAGATGTATTGCAAATCCCGGCGTATCTGTGTATGCAGACTACCTTGGTGGTTGCCGCCGCCAAAACGGGCCGCGTGGTGAATTTGAAACACGGACAGTTTTTGGCCCCCGAAAACATGAAACATCCCGTCAAGAAAATTGAAGATAGTGGAAATGAGCAGATTATCTTGACCGAGCGTGGTTATACGTTTGGATACAATGACCTCATCGTAGACCCGCGCAGTTTTTATCACATGAACAAAACGGGTTATCCCGTGGTGTTTGATGTAACGCACGCGATTCGTAAATACGGCATCCCTTCCAAAGATAGCAAAGGTGGTGCGCGCGAATACCTGCCAGTACTAGCTCGTGCGGGCGTAGCGGCAGGTGTAGATGGACTGTTTGTTGAGGCCCATACTTGCCCTTCAGAAGCGTTGTGTGATGCAGCCAGTCAGTTGGATATCAACTACTTGGAAGAGTTTTTGAAGCCATTGATTGAACTCCACAACGTAGAAGTGAAATACCGCGCTACTGCCCAAGAATTGGCGTAGTAACGACATCACCCCAAACGCTGGAAATCTATAAAACCTCCTGTCTTATGTGGTCATTAATCCACAAAACAGGAGGTTTTTTCGTATATTTATGGCGAATTCAGGCTAAGGCACTGGATAAACTTCTTCCAAAAACTGAATGACGGCGTTTGTGAATGCGTGATTGGAATCGCCTGCTACCATGTGACCTGCTCCCGAAACCGTTAGACTTTTAACGTGGGGTACAGCATCCAGAAACTCGGCCATCACGCGGTCGCTTACCACATCACTCATGCCGCCGCGCACAATTAACGTCGGTGCTTTGAGGTTTTGGGCGGCTACAAAGAGACGCTCTTCATAGGCAATCTGCTGGTCGGGGGTGGCATCTTTCCACACTTTGAGCATGGTTGGGTCCCAATGCCAGTAATAGCGTCCGTTGCGAAAACGCAGATTTTTTTCTAAACGAGAATAATTGTCTTTTCTTGAACGTTGCGGAAGATATGCGGCAACGGCATCGGCGGCTTCTTCCAACGAAGCAAACCCACTTTCCAGGTGGGAACTCATAAAAGCAAAAATACGCTCGATTCCTTTTTGCTCGGCTTTGGGGGCAATATCTACCAAAATGATGGCGGAAGTAAGGTATTCAGCCGATTCTCCTTCCAAAACCAACGCGGTGATTCCCCCCATCGAAGCTCCGATGATGGCGGGTTTGCCACCTACTTGATGGATGATGGCTTTCAAATCACTGACCAGGGTATCGACTAGATATGCTCCTTCTGACGACCAACTGCTGTTGCCATGTCCTCGGGCATCGTAGGTGATGGCGTACCAACCCCCCTCCGCGAGTCGCTGGGCGGTGTCGCCCCATGAGTGGTGGGTTTGGCCACCGCCGTGCAATAAAAGAATGGGTGGGGCGCTTGGATTGCCCCACCCTTCGGCATGAATAAAAAAATCAGGCTCCGTTTCAAAACGGATGATGGAAGATTGCATTGTTGATTACAGCGCTGGAACGAGCTCCAAATTAACATTAAAAGTTAGCCCATTGTAAGTGATTTTGTTTAACAAAACCATGCGCGAACGTTCTAGCTTATTGATGGGGAATTGTCCTTTCAAATCCTTAATGTCAATATCCAGTGTTTTTTCGTTATCCAGAAAATTCCAAGTACCGCCGTTGATAACAGTCCGCGCAACAGGGTCAATGGCACGAACGGTTTTGTCATCGCTAAATTGGATATTAATGCCAAAAAGTGCTTTTGATTGTTCTGGTAATGAAGCAGTATTGATGACATTGCCATTCAAATCCGTAATTTTGTCCACTTTCCACGGGTTGGTAGTTAGTATCCTTATCGTTGCCTCATTCGTGGGTTCCTCGGTCGTTGATCGGTCGCAGCTAACCAAAAAGAAAGTAAGTAATAGAGAATAAATGAACGTCAGTTTTTTCATAGCTTATATTACGAATTAAATTTGTACTCAAAATTAGTATTTTTATTGTTTCATGTCCTAATTTATTGCCCCTAAAGTTAAGCGTTATGAAAAAGGAAGGGTTCTTTAGGGACTGATTATTAACGAATAATGTATTTTTTTATGCGACAAAATTGGTGTTGGTTGACGGGGTTGATTGTTTTAGTTTTTAATTCGTCTTTTGCGCAGGAGTGTGTTGCTCCTTTACAATGGACGCCCGTTCAGAAAAATAACGCGATTGAGTGGGAAAAATTTCCAGACTTTTCCCTTCCTTTTACGATTATTTATGAAGGCCCGCGTTTTGGCGACACACAATCTTGGCCATTGCGACGAGGATTTAGCCATTTGGCTAGTTTTTCAGGCAACGAAAGTACCACCCTTCCCGTTAACCAAAGGGCCATCACTTGGTATCATATCGCTACCGACGCCAATACCCAACCGTGGTCTGAACGAAACCTAGAAAGTCCTTGGGCCAATGACCTTGGACTCTATAGGGAAACATGGAACAATCAATTGCGAAACATGGCGGGATTGTTTGACGACTCACGTGGCAGTGACCGACCTGCTTATGATATCATAGCCCTTGATATTGAGCGCATTCATGATACCGATCGAGAAATCCTGACCATTAAAAACAATCCGCGGGTTCCCGAAAATTATCGAAACCTAAGTGATGCCCAGTTTGTGGAACGCTACAAGCGAGATATTCAGCGGTTGTATGCGGCACCCGCCGATTATGTCAAGGAGCGTACCAACGCATCGACCCAATTTGGAAGTTATAGCGATGTGCTGATTCGAGGGAGTTTTAATAACTGGCTAGGAATGACGCTTACGCCGTGGAGTGATTGGACAACCGACCCTAGTCTAATTTTGCACGTGATGCGGGATACCCTTTCGGGAAAAGTGGGTGGCCCGTTTCATAACAACCTCAATTTTCTCACGCCTTCCTGCTATTATTATTACGATTACAATACTTCACCTTTTGGTAAAGATTATCTGGCTTATATACTATTTGTTATCGAGGTGAATCGAGCGTGGTCTACCAAACCTATTATACCCTTCGTTTGGTTGCGCTACCACGATGCTTTTAACCCTACGATTCCGTTTGTCCCTAATTTTGTAGCCGAAGCTACGGCCATATTTCCCTTTTTCTCGGGGGCCAAAGGGTTGTGGTTATGGGAGGGGCCTGTTGACCTAGGGCGGCAAGATAACTTTGGAACCTATGAACATTTTATTTCAGGATTGCATCGTTTGTCGCAATTTAAAAGTTTCTTTGAAGGTGACAATGAATTAGTTATCCCTCAACCAGCGGTTGAGTCTGCCAAAAGTAAATCTCCCATTTGGCGCGGTGTAATCAAAGGCAATGAGATTCTAATAGCTGCCCAAAACCCCTATGCTACCTCCGATACCCAAGAGACCGAAGTGAGGATGACGCACCAAAACTGGCAAAAAACCATCACGTTGAAAGGTCGTGAAGTGTTTTTGTGTAAGTTTGAATACAACACTATTTCGTCAATCCCAAATATATCTTCTCTGTTAAATCTCAAAGTGGCGCCTAATCCTGCTACCGACAAAATTGTGTATAGTTTTGAAAGTACTACTGGTATGTCGGGCACTGCTCAATTGGTAGATATGACTGGGCGTACACTGGCTCAGGAGGAATTTAACGTAAGTGTTGGCCTTCAAAAGCACGAATTTAAAGTCAACCAACTGCCTACGGGATCCTATATTTTGCAAGTGCAAGCTGGTAAATATCGAATGAGTGAGCGGGTGGTTGTTGTTAGATAACCCAGTAAAAAGGGACTGTAGATGCAGCCCCTTTTTTTACGATTTGTTACATCTTTCCACCAAAGGGTTGCCCCATGCGGACGAGTGCTTCAAAAACTGCTTTTTGACGATGTGTAAAGGCTTCAAACTTATTAAATAAATTTTTGGGTTGAATGCCTTGAAAATAAGCGATAATATATTCAAAATTGATTGTGTTCATGGTCTTAGTCTGTTGATGAATCTATTGCAAATTTCGGAATAATACAATATATCGCCAAATACGCAATAGGAATAGTACAATTTATGGTGGGCGTAATCCCAGAATCCCTCTAAAGTTGTTGGGTGGGTACAGTAAGTTCTTGATATAATTACACGCTATATTGCCCTATATTTTCCCAAAATATGGAGTTTTAATGGTAATATTGAGTTAAAAATGAGCTGGGTTCTGCCATTTAAAATGGGTGTAATGAATTAAGTCTTGGGATATTTTGATTAAATTCTAAATTGCCCACAGTAAAAATTTTACGAACATTCGTTTGTTTTCCAAAAACATATCTTCATTTCCACTTATCACGTATGCAAAGTTTAAAATCAGGTCCTTTCGAAATCGGTTATCAAAATGGCTTTCTACGTCAAATCAAACATCAGGGCGTCGAAGTGTTGCGCATGATGTATTTCGCCCTGCGCGACCATAATTGGGGTACGTTTGCCCAATTAATTACAGATGAAGTTGTTGATAGTCAGAAAGATAACTTTTTGATTTCGTACACCTCTTCCAATATAAACGAAGCACATGTAGTCATTTTTGAGTGGATTGTGCGTATTCATGGAGACAGCAACGGGACAATTACCTTCGAAATACAAGGCGAAACGTTACAACCAGTTCGTCGAAATAGGGCTGGTTTTTGTATTCTGCACCCCATTCAAGGAACAGCGGAGCAACCCGTTACGATTTTTCAGGAAGATAATGCCAAAACTGAAACTCACTTTCCTCGGTACATTGCCGCGCAGGATCCTTTCTTGGATATTCGTGCCATGCAATGGCAGGCGGGTAATGGTTGCGTGTATCGTATTGATTTTGAGGGGGATGTGTTTCAGGCTGAAGACCAACGCAATTGGGGCGATGCCTCCTATAAGACATTTTGTACGCCACTATCGCGGCCTTTTCCCGTTCAACTACAGCCAGGAGATAAGGTTTGGCAACGCGTTACGCTGCGCCTAGTTTCAATTCCTGAGGTTTTTTCTTTACTGCGGTCGGAGGTGAAATCCCCCCGCAAGCAATTTCAATTGGGAGTTGCTGCTTCGGTCGAAACTGAGTATTTGCCTGAAAAGGCAGTGCAATTGCTAAAATCACTAAAATTAGGGCACTATCGTATCGATTTGGCTCTTTCAGACTCAAATTGGATTACGAAATTTTCAAACCATTGTGAGAATGCGGCTTTGCTGAATGTGCCGCTCGAAATTGCGCTTTTTTTAGCCGAGGCTTTTGAGAATCAATTGGCTGATTTTGTGGGTGTTTGTGGGCAGAATAACCTTAAAGTTAAACATCTGCTTTTATTCTCGACCCAACAAGTAGTGACGCCGCAGTCGTTGATTGACTATATCCCAACCCTAAAGCGGCAATTGCCCAATACGAAAATCGGCGTTGGTACTGACCATAACTTTACCGAGCTTAACCGAAACCGATTTGAAGTGGGAGCGGCCGATTTTGTCAGTTTTTCGTTTGACCCGCAAGAACATGCATTTGATGATTTGTCGCTCTTAGAAAACACCGAAACCGTGCAATACTCGGTAGCAAGTGCCGAAAACCTCTACGGTAAACCAGTGCATTTGTCATTTATTGCGTTGCGCAAACGCTCGAATCCTTACGCGACCAATCCAGTTGATTTTGTGTTACCGCTTGAAAAACAAATAGATAGTCGCCAAAAAACCAACTTTGCAAAGGAGTGGACCGCAAAAGTGTTAGCTCATTTATCCCAAACCAACGTTGTATCGGTCACGATGTTTCGAACAGTGGGTGAATTGGGAATTATGAATGAAGAAGGGGAGGAGTATCCTGTTTTTGAAGCGTTGTTGCAGCGTTAAAAAATACTGACCCCAAGTTTGATATTTGTAAGAAAACTCTTTGCTACAAATATCAAACTTGGGGTCAATTGTTCTCTTTCTGGTTTTTAAGAGACTTGGGCTTCGTGTTTTTTGCTTCGCAACCATTCTGGGCGATTGGTCCGAACGCGGGCGCCTAGCTCGTTGAGCATCGAATACAGCCCAAAATATGTACGGTTGATGTACAAACCGTCTTTTGAGCCCCGTGCAACCTTTGAATTACGGATTTCTTCGACTTTGGCCAATTCATCGGCAAAAGCATACACGGTATCAAAATAGGAATGATCACCAAAATCAAATTCTTCGGAGGCGAAGGGCTGTCCTAGCAACCGAATCATCTGTTTGAATAAATCGGTGAATAGCGCTTTTTCGCGCGGGCCGTCTTCTTTTACCAAAAATTCTAGATTATAAAAAATCTTTTCGATGAGCGCGTCATCATCAACCGTGTCGGGATTGATGAGCGTAAAATAATTATCGTAGAAATAGTCAGGAATAACCTTAACGCAACCAAAATCAATTACGCCCATGGTACCGTCGGGTCGCATTAGGAAATTGCCGGGGTGGGGGTCAGCATGAACCTGCCGCAGTTGGTGTACTTGATGGTCATAAAAATCCCACAATAATTGCCCGATTCGGTCACGTGCTTCTTGCGTTGGGTTGGTTTGTAAAAAATCCTTTAAGTGAAGACCTTCGAGCCAATCCATCGTAAGAATGCGCTTTGAGGACAATTGAGGATAATATTTTGGGAAAATAAGTCCCTCGATGTGGCTGCATGCCTCCGAAATTTCGACCGAGCGGCGTAGTTCCAGTTCATAGTCGGTTTCTTCCAATAGCTTAGTTTCTACTTCCTCGGTATAGCGCTCTACGTCTTTTTCGTTTAAGCCAAACAGGGTGACAGCCAGTGGTTTAACCATCTTCAAGTCAGAGCTGATGCTTTCAGCTACGCCTGGATATTGGATTTTGACGGCCAGCCGCTTGCCATCTTTTTGCGCCTCGTGTACTTGACCGATAGAAGCGGCATTGATGGCGTTGATGTCAAAGCTGTCGTACAATTCATGTGGTGCTTTTCCAAAATAACCACGAAATGTTTTGACCACCAGCGGGCCCGAAAGCGGCGGCGCGGAGTATTGCGACATTTGAAATTTATCGACGTATTGACGCGGCAACACGCTGCGGTCCATGCTCAACATTTGGGCTACTTTGAGGGCAGAGCCTTTTAGTTCACTCAATGATTCATAGACATCGGTGGCGTTGTCCTGATGTAGTTCGTCGCGCGTTATGGAGGGATCCATAATTTTTTTGACGTTGTATTTCAGGTAGTTGCCGCCAATTTTGGCACCTGTTTTCAAAAA
>JAIXPV010000021.1 GCA_027486105.1 Runella sp.
ATGATACGGCACTTGCCACAGCCAAACCAAAGCGAATCAACTTAGATAAAGTTGAAAAAACTTTTGTGGATGCCTTTGCCTCGGCCAAACAAGCCGTTCATATTCAAAACGTACAAGACACGCTCTATCGGACGTTTCAAGTTTCATTGCTTCCGTTTGTCGGGACCAACCACGTCATGAGCGGAAACGTCGTCAATTCAATGTCTTTTAATATCATCGCCGGCTATTCCTTGGGCGTAAATGCCTTGGAAGTGGGTGGTTTTGCCAACCTTGTCCGTTGGAATGTACACGGTGCTCAATTTGCAGGCTTTGCCAATTTGGTGGGTCGGAACGTATACGGATTGCAAGCCTCAGGCTTTGTCAATGCTGTGTTAAAAAATGTTGAAGGCATGCAATTGGCAGGCTTTGCCAATGCCACGGGAGGTAATCATAGCGGGGTTCAGGTGGCAGGATTTGCTAACTTAACGGGTCAAAATTTTTATAACGGCTTCCAAACCGCTGGCTTTGCAAGCGTTACAATGGGCAAAATGTACGGCTGGCAGATGAGCGGCTTTGCCAACCTAACGCTCGGCAACATGCGCGGCTGGCAGATAAGTGGATTTGGCAACGTAGCACTCCGGAAATTTCGCGGAGTTCAAATAAGTCCTTTTATAAACTATGCTACCGTCCACGAAAAAGGGCTCCAATTGGGGGTATTCAACTATGCCGACTCATCCAGTGCCGTTCCCATCGGCATATTCAGTTTTGTACGTCGTAACGGATATCGTCGTTTTGAAATCAGCACCGACGAACTTAATTACGCCAACCTAACCTTCAAAACGGGCGTTCGACGTTTGTACAATATTGTCACCATCGGCGGCAGTTTTGGCATGGCCGACAAACCCCTCTACACCTTTGGCTATGGCCTTGGAACCGCCCTTAACTTCGGGCGTGGCTGGATGACCAACTTCGACATCACCGCCAATAAAATCATGGAAGCCACCAATCGTTTCGATACATCCAATGGTAATTTTTACCGGGCCAGCTTAGGACTCGAAAAAAGAATCGCGCGGGGGGTGGCCCTCTTCGGCGCTGCCTCTCTCACCGCCATGACGGCCCAACCTGGCTATCTGAAGGTAGATAAGTCAACGCTGTATCAAGTCTTTCCCAACACAGCGCTTCGCAATGGGCTTGATTTGACCAATTGGGTAGGTTTTCAGGCGGGTCTGAGGATTATGAACCATTAACAATCGTTAACCAAACATTCCGTACCAAGCTAAAATACCCGCGTCTAAACGTCGTTAAGTGATAAAACAACTTTAGACATGACGCCAACTTTACGTAACTTTTTTATTGTTTAATTAACCATCTTCTGACAAAATGAAAAGATTACGTCATCTATTAACCGCCCTTTCTGTAGTATGTGTAGGTTTATCGGCCCACGCACAAGTATCTATTGGGGCACGCGGGGGAGTATCGCTTGCTAAAACCACGGGCAACGGTGGATTTATTGAAAATTTTACGGGCAACCTTGATTATATTGTGAGCGGGAACGGTGCTATTTTCTTAAAAGTGCCCATTGCAGGCGGCTTATCGTTTCGTCCTGAGCTGGGATATAAGCAAAGTGGGGCGGGGATTTCTTCCAATAATCTGTTGGATCTCATCGGGGTCAATATTCCATTGGGTGGAAGCATCAAGCAGCGCCTCACCTATATTCAGGCACCCATGTTGTTTCAATACGATTTTGGCTACGAAGACAGCCCTGTCCAACCTTACCTCATTGCGGGGCCAACCTTCAACTATCTGGCCGATGGAAAAATTGTTTCTCGGGCCGATTTAATCTTGTTTCAGACTCAACCTACTCGCACAAAAATTGGCTTGGGGACGTTTAACCGCTTTGAAGTAGGGGCTGCGGGCGGTGCGGGCCTTAGTTTTACGGTAGGAAGCAGTAAAATATTTGTGGAGGGTCGTTATGAACGCGGCCTAACTCGACTGTACGACACACCACTCGTTAGAGTTCCCGTTCATAATCAAAGCTTTAGTGTATTGGCAGGGCTTGCGATTCCGTTGGGAAAATAAAACAGTAGCATTTCTCAAACACAAAAAGTGGCTAAGTTTGACTTTAGCCACTTTTTGTGTGCGTTTACTAACACGTTATTCTTTGTTCAAATTACTCGTCTTACGACTATAAATGAAATAAATTACGACCCCCAAAGCTCCCCATATAAAGAAGGCGATGATGGTATCAGAACGTAAGTTAAACATCAAATAAAGATTTGTCAAAATACCAAGTGTAGCAATCACTGGTAAAGCAGGAGCTTTATAAGGGCGTTGAATATTAGGCTCGCGTACGCGCAGCAACCAAACCGCACCGCAAATCATGGCAAATGCCAAAAGAGTTCCTGAACTGGTGAGTTCTGATACTTTGTCAATGGGTGTAAAAGCAGCGACAAAAGACACCACAAACCCAACCAATATCGTACTTTTCCAAGGGGTTTTAAATGTAGGGTGAACTGCCGCAAAAAAACTTTTTGGCAATAAACCATCTTTAGCCATCCCCAAGAAAATACGAGTTTGAGAATACATCATCACGAGCATTACCGAAGTTAAACCTGCCAAGGCAGCAATGGTAATAATATATACCGCCCACGTAATGCCATTGTCAGCAAATGCTTGTGCTACTGGTGCTTTTAAGTCAAGTTGGTCAAATTTAACCATACCTGTTAATACCAAAGAAACCA
>JAIXPV010000539.1 GCA_027486105.1 Runella sp.
AACAGACATTATTAAATAATCATCAGGAGAAGTACTGCCTTCAAAATATCTTTCAAAAAAATAAACACGTCTTACAACTGTATCCTCCAGTTTAGGCTTACAGCTCATAAAAAGGCAAAAGAAAGCAAACACAGTTATTATCCAGTAGCTTAGTTTCATGATGCTGGCACTATTTTTTATGAAAATATCAATACAAATAAATGTCCAGACACGGTCTTTTTATCGAGTTTTTAAAAATTGCTATCGTTTTTATTTGGGTAGAAATCAATAAAACACTTGGGTAGAATAGGCAGTTTTTCAACAAAAAAGCCCCAAATTGGGCTAATTTGGGGCTTTTTGTAGGACCTAACGGGCTCGAACCGATGACCTCTGCCCTGTCAAGGCAGCGCTCTGAACCAACTGAGCTAAGATCCTATTTTTTATTTCAAAGGAGAGATAACGATGGGGTGATTGCTCGCATTATTCCTCTTTTGGAGCGCAAATATACTAACTTTAGGATGTACTCAAAGGGCTTCGGTAAATTTTTTGTGAGGGAATTCGACGTAAAATCAGCAACCCAATCACAAAAATCAGCGCCAAAAACAAAAGGCTGTTTCGCATCCCTGATACTTGGGTGATGATACCAAAAATGGTCGTCCCCAAAAAAGTGGAGAATTTATCGCAGGCATCATAAAAACTAAAATAAGACGCCGTATCGGGCGTATTGTCGGGTAAAAGCTTGGCGTAAGTTGAACGGGAAAGCGACTGTACACCGCCCATGACAAACCCAATCCCCGCCGCCAATCCATAAAATTGAATTTCAGTTGTGACAAAGTAGGCCGTTACACACACGCCAATCCATATCACTAAAATGCCCGAAATCGTACTTGTATTCCCCCATTTCCCCGACAGTACAGCCGCACAGTAGGCCCCCACAATGGCCAAAAGCTGAAGCAATAAAATGGTCACAATCAGCGCATTATCTGGCAAATGCAATTCATTACTTCCAAAAATTGTGCCGATGTACATAACGGTCTGCACGCCCATGTTATAGAAGAAAAAGGCCACCAAGAAGCGTTTGGTAATGGGCAAATGACTCAATTCCCCCAATACTTTTTTCAGTTCTCGAAAGCCATTCCAAATCCATCCCCCTTCCCGCTTCAACTCCGACGGACTGCCGTTTGGCAAATAGTAAAAAGGAATCTGGGCAAAACCCACCCACCAAACCGCCACCGTTACAAATGAAATCCGGCAGGCCGTACCTGAGTCAATCCCGCCGTACCATTCAGGCTTGATGAGCATCGTAAGATTGAAAATCAACAAGAGCACACTGCCGATGTAGCCCATCGTAAAGCCCCGGGCAGAGAGTTTGTCGTAGCGGTTTTCGGTCGCTATTTCGGGCAAGTAGGCGTTGTAAAAGACGATACTCCCCGACCACCCAATCAGAGAAATGCCAAACGCAACGACGCCAAGTTCCAGGTTATCACGATTAAAAAAATAAAGAAGCAAACAAGAAAAGGCGCCCAAATACACAAAAAACTGCATGAAGCGCTTTTTGCTACCGCTAAAGTCAGCAATAGCCCCCAAAACGGGGTTGACCAAGGCAATAAACAAAAAGGCAAACGACACGGCAAACGAAAAAAGCGCTGAGTTATTTACCGTCATTCCCAGAAAATTCACGTCGGGCCCACCTTGCGCATTGATCGCGGTGTTGCTGAAATAAATCGGAAAAATGGCCGAAACAATGACCAGTGAATGTACCGAATTGGCCCAATCGTACATACACCAAGCGTTAAGAATGGAGGGTTTGTTCTTTTCCATACTACTGAGTTTTTACTTTACCTGCTTACATTGAATAAGGGTTTTAAATTGCTTTTTTGCCGCCGCCCGATTTTCTTGTAATGTAATAAACGGGAATACCCACGGCCGCAATCAACAACCCCATCCCGGTATCAAAGCGGGTATTGGAATCGCTCAATAAAATCAAACAAATTCCCATCGTAACCACCAGATAAAAAATTGGCACAAAAGGATAACCCACCGCTTTGTAGGGGCGCTCCGCCGTAGGCTCACGTCGACGAAGAACAAAAATCCCCGTAATGGTAACCATGTAGAAAATCAAAGAACCAAACGTACAATAATTCAGCAGTTGATTATAACTTCCCGACAAACACAACAATGAAGCCCAAATACACTGCACCCACAGCGCCTTGCCGGGCACCGATTTCTCGTTCAATTTGGACGACTGTTTCAAAAACAAGCCATCCTGCGCCATTGCATAATACAAACGAGCACCCGCCAGAATCAAGCCGTTGATACAGCCAAACGTTGAAATCATAATCAACACGGCCATAATCCCCGCCGACGAACTTCCAAAGATGACCGACATGGCGGCGGTTGCGACCCGGTCGGTGGGGTATTCGGCAAATTGTATTCCCTGCGCCATCACATCCGTACCCGTGCTTGAGCCTTTTAATGGCAAAATACACAAGTAAGCGATGTTGGCTAACACGTACAGTACCGTGACAATCAGCGTTCCGAGCAAAAGGCTCAACGGAATGTTCTTCTTGGGGTTTTTGATTTCAGCCGCTATAAAGGTGACATTGTTCCAGGCATCCGAAGAAAAAAGCGACCCAATCATCGCCACTCCTAACGCTATAATCAAGGCCATCCCCGAAATCATGGTCACCTCTCCCGTTTCTTTCGACACCCGGCTTGCGTCCCACGCATTTTCAAAGTTTTGGCCCAGCACTCCGCTTTGGAGACCGTAGCCAATACCAATCAATATCAGTCCAAACAAAGCGACCAGCTTAGTGGAAGTAAAAATATTTTGAATCAACTTACCCGCATTTACCCCTTGCGTATTAATGTAAGTAAGGAGTACAATACAAGCAATAGCATAAAAAGTACCTGCATAAACATCTATCGGGCCAAGGCTAAACAAGACATTTTCGGCATTCTGAAAATTCAGTTTTGGAAAAAACACCGCTGAATATTTGGTAAATGCCACGGCAACGGCCGCGATAGTGCCCGTTTGAATTACCATAAAAACGGTCCAACCGTACACAAAACTGGTCAAAGGTCCGAAGGCGCGCTGAATGTAGATATATTGGCCTCCCGCTTTGGGCATCATACCCGCCAATTCGCCATAACTTAGTGCTGCCGCCACAGTCACGACTCCCGTCAGCACCCAAGCGACCAGAAGCCAGCCTGTGGAGCCAAGCATACGCGCCATATCGGCACTTACAATAAAAATGCCCGACCCAATCATTGCTCCCGAAACGAGCATCGTGGCATCGAGCAGACCCAAGGATTGTTTGAATTGTTTAGTTGTAGAATTAGGCATAAAGCGAGAGATGAGTTAGGTTTATTGGCAAAGATAGATGAACCGATAAGTAAAATAAAGTAATATTTTTTCGATAGTATGAATTTGTTCCCTATTTTTGAGCTGCATTTATCTTAATTCAAGATTTTTAGAAATAACTGGGCAATTCTGCGGTATTATTTCTACATCAACGCCTACTTTATAAACTAGACCACGGAACCTGTGACTCCACAAATTCGATTTTACTTTTTCAGTATTTTTTGTTTAACTTTATCATTGGGAATTAATGCACAAACCCCTTCTAAAGTAGAGCAACTGAGTGATTCCCAAGTGAAAGCCTTCTATGAAAAAGCCAAAGCAAGCGGAATGTCTGAAATGCAAATCGAACAAGCAGCTTTAGCCCAGGGATTTACGCTCTCTGACATCTCGCTCATGCGCAAGCGGCTCGCAGAAGTGATAGACAAAGAAAATAAAGAAGACCTTACTGACACTGATTCTCTAAAACTTAGCCGGCAACAAATCGGCAAATTGAGCAAGCGGGATATTGAAAAAGAAAAAGATACCCTAAAAGTTCTTAAAAAAGAGCCACTTAAAGTATATGGTAGTGAGTTATTTAATACCGAAGGACTCACCTTTGAGCCTAGCCTCCGCATAGCCACCCCCAAAAACTATCAATTAGGCCCTGACGACGAACTTCTGGTTGAAATTTATGGCGACGCCAAAGGCTCTTATCGCCTGAAAGTCAACCCCGAAGGAACCGTCAAGGTGTTGAACCTTGCCCCGATTTACGTGAGTGGCCT
>JAIXPV010000376.1 GCA_027486105.1 Runella sp.
ATATAAATAAACTTAAAAAATATTGGGCTTTAAAATTATCTAACGGTCTATTTGGTGAATTTTGGCATTATGATTTTTTGGTAGATGCTTATCCCGATGCCAATGAGGCTTCCTAAGATTAAACTGATAAAAACCAATATCATTCGCTTCGGCTCACTTTTCTTCAAAGGTATCTTCGCTGGTTCCAACATCTTAAAAACGGGAGTTTCTTCTTCAACTCTTATTCTGGCCTGTTCGTATTGCTGAACCAATCCATTGTATACATTTTGGGCCAACATAAACTCAGATTGTAGACGTTGTTCGGTTATTTTGGCTGAGTTCATCACCAAGAAGCCATTTCGGTCACGATAATTGGCCAGTGCAGCTTCACTGCTTTGATAGCGATCCTTGGCTTCATTTACTTGCTTTTGTAAGAATGCCAGTTGTTTGCGGGCTTTGTCGGTTCGATAGTTGGTAACGTATTCTTTGAGGTATTCAACCGATAATCGAGCCACGGTGGCTGCTACAACAGGGTCGGGCATTTTGGTATTAATCGTAATAATCCCTGTTTTGCGATCAAAGGCCGTTATAACCCGTTGTTGAATCTGTTTGACCAAGGCTTCCTGCTTCAGGGTTAGTTCAACCGCCTGACTCGATTGCTTGGGGTCAAGTTTGGGCTTTTCTTCATTTTCTGAATCCAAAAGTTTACTAAGCCAGCTTTCATTTAGTGATTCAAAGTAGTTTTTTAGACTAATTGTTTTTTGAGTCGACGACACAAAAACGTTTTGCTCCAGTAAGTATAAAGCAAAAGGGAGACTTTGGGTAACACTCGGATAAAGATCGGGGCGGATGGCCTCGGTACTATTCATTTGTGAAATATCTATTCCCGCCAATCCTGCTAAAGCACCTAATCCTCCCATTTTGGTTAATGCGCTACTGGATGCAATTTCGGGTAATACCACTGCTTTTGATTCAAATTCTTTTTGGGCGGTAAAGGCATAAATGGCGCCTAAAATACCAAATCCCGCTCCCCAAAGTACCATACTTCGCAAATTACTTTTAAAAAAATGAATGATATCAGCAAGGCTAATTTCGATTTCATTGGTAGGGGTAGGGTTGGTATTTAATGTTGAATCTTGCATAAATTGATTTTGAAGAATCAATTGAGTTAATTTGATGACGTCCCTTTTTATTAAAAGTCACGAATAGGTAATTATAATCTTGAGATTAGGGTAACGGCGGCTAAGATTAACGTGCTTGTAAAAGAAAGAATGACGGGGCCAGTAAGGTCGGAACGTCGTTCATCTTTTGGCTTATAAGGAACTGAAATTACGCTACCAGGCTGAATTTTTGGACGGATGTTAAAAAACAAGAATTTGCGGGTACGCTCGGTGTATCCGTTGGCGTAGGTCACATATACACGACTTTTCATGGCCCGGTCTCCGTATCCTCCCGCTTGCGATAAATAATCATTATAGTTGAATCCTTTCGAGTAATTTACAATAGAAGGGTTGAGTACCGCACCGTCTATTCGTACTAATTCAGAACGCTC
Organism: Runella sp.; assembly: GCA_027486105.1. GTDB lineage: Bacteria > Bacteroidota > Bacteroidia > Cytophagales > Spirosomataceae > Runella. Next base: position 1,532 of record JAIXPV010000376.1, read on the forward strand.
AGGAATGAAGAGGGTGTCGCCTTCTTCTAAGATAATATTGCTTTCTAGAGAGGGGTTATCGACAATCTTTTGAATATCAAGGGCAATTCGCTCGCCGCCTCTTCTAAACACGGCATTGGGAAGATAGCCATTTAATTTGGGGCCACCAGCGCGTTCTAACAACTGTGTAACTCGTTCGCTATTGTTTTGGATGGCGTAGGTACCAGGATAGTTTACTTCGCCTAAAATCACCACACTTCGTTGTTTATCATAGCGCGTTGACTTTCTGATGTAGACAATGTCGAACGGCTGAAGCTGAAATTCTTTATCGGAGGGTAATAAAGATAAATCTCGGTTGATTTTTAACGTGATGATTTGGATGGTTACGTTTTCGGGTACGTCGGGGAGATTGTTGTCTTTAATACGTCGTGCAATCTCAATCCGGCTGTCAATCGCACCGTCGGTGAGGCCACTGGCTTGGGTGATTAAATCCGAAACGGTCATCCCGTCCGCAAAAGGAAAATCGGAAGGGTCGTTGATTTCGCCTACAATGGTGACAAAATACTCCTCCCGCAGGTTTTTTATTGATGATATGACCACACTGTCTTGGTTCTTCAGTTCAATATCGGGCAGTTCATTGGTGAGGACTTTGCCTAATGCGACGGCAATTACCTCAGGTTCGCGATTGGGTTTTTCGCGGTGAATAAGGGCTCGGTTCAAAAAAGCATCTTCACGCACGCCTTCTGATTGGTGGATGAGGTCTTTAAGCGTTTTGAGGTTGTCGCCAAGTGCGTATTCTCCTGGACGGAAAACGGCTCCTTCAATCACTACTTTATTATCAAATCGTTCCAATACTTTGCCCACCATGATGGCGTCGCCACTTTGGGGAAGGAAAGTGGCGTACTCATTTTTTATGACCGTAACAACCCTACGCGCTTTGTCGGTGTTGCGGCGCATGGTAATGGATGCCTGATAGGCGTGCTCATTGAAACCGCCGGCCAAATCGACCAACTGTTGGAGGGTTTCGCCTTTTTTTAGTTCATAAATAGCAGGGCGTTTTACTTCTCCGTCTAGTTCTACGCGGGTGAGGTAAAACGGTACCTG
>JAIXPV010000577.1 GCA_027486105.1 Runella sp.
AAACTCACACACTTCATTATGGCATTCAAAGACACGCTTTTAGTAGGTCTGAACTTCAACCATTCCGAAGAACATTTGGCGGTAAAAGAAGCCGCCCGCGATTTTGCCCAAAACGAGCTTCTACCGGGTATTTTAGAGCGCGATAACGAACAAAAATTTGACCTCAAACTTCTCAAACGCATGGGCGAGTTGGGGTTTATGGGCATGATGGTCTCACCAGAATACGGCGGCGGCGGCATGGATACGGTGTCGTACGTACTAGCCATGGAGGAACTTTCTAAAGTAGACGCCTCCGCCTCGGTGATAGTTTCGGTCAATAACTCGTTGGTTTGCTACGGCTTAGAAGCCTACGGTTCGGAAGAACAAAAACAAAAGTACCTCACCCGATTGGCCTCGGGCGAAATTGTCGGAGCCTTTTGCCTTTCTGAGCCCGAAGCTGGCTCAGATGCCACCTCCCAACACACCACCGCCGAAGACAAAGGGGATCATTACCTCGTCAACGGCACCAAAAACTGGATTACCAACGGCGGCATCTCGTCGGTTTGTTTAGTGATTGCCCAAACCCACCCTGAACTCAAACACAAAGGCATCAACTGTCTGATTGTAGAAAAAGGCTGGGACGGGTTCGCGGTGGGTAAAAAAGAAGATAAGATGGGCATCCGCGCTTCAGATACACATTCGCTCATGTTTAACGACCTGAAAGTCCCTAAAGAAAATCGCATCGGTGCCGACGGTTTTGGGTTTAAATTTGCGATGAGTACCCTCAACGGCGGCCGCATCGGAATTGCCGCTCAGGCATTGGGGATTGCGGCAGGGGCATTTGAACTTTCCTTAAAATACGCTCAAGAAAGAAAAGCCTTTGGTAAGCCCATTTTTGAGCATCAAGCCATTCAATTTAAACTCGCCGAAATGGCCACCAAAATAGAAGCGGCGCGCTTATTGGTATATAAAGCCGCTCGCCTCAAAGACGAACACAAAGACTACGTAGAAGCCGCCGCAATGGCCAAGCTTTTTGCGTCTGATGTAGCCATGTGGGCCACCACCGAAGCCGTGCAGATTCATGGCGGATACGGTTATGTAAAAGAATACCACGTGGAGCGCATGATGCGCGACGCGAAGATTACGCAGATTTATGAAGGTACTTCCGAAATACAAAAATTGGTCATTGCTCGTGAGCTAATCCGATAAAAACGAAAATTATTCAATCAATAAAGCGGGCCGATACCCGCTTTATTGATTTCTCAAAATACGCTACTTCACCCGTACAACCTCATCAAGCTAACCGTCAACCGTTTAGGCGGATTGTATTCCCGACCTTCTTGTATCACAAATCTGCTTTCTAAAAAAATTAGCAGGTACCTTTCATGCCCAAACAATATCTTTTTTTACCAAAGCACCGCAAACCCCCAAAACCCTATTAGTTGGATTAAGGAAAGATTGTTACAAGAGCAAAATGCGCCGTTCATCCCTCCGATTCTTTCTTTAAATAAAATATTTTTCAAAAAAAGTACCCCTGAAATACAAAATTTCTCAATAGCCGTATTGGGGCAAAAAGCCCAAATAATCCAATTTTTACTGTTTTTATAAAAAAAAGTATGCGTTTTCTTGCAGAATTCGTATGCTTTTTTTTATATTGAAAAAAATTCCACACTTGTATTAGTTTTGTACAATTATTAGTTTTGTACAAATTTTAAAGAATATCCGTTTTTCGTAAGAATACAAGCAACGCACTTAACCATTACCCAATGGAAGATTATAATAAAATCATCGAATCGCTCGGAGTGAAGTTTATCAAGGCTCGTCACATCCGGATGCTGCAAACCATCACAATCAAAAACTTTTACGACGTCGAAAACTCGTTGATGATTCTCTATGATGGAGAGGTATTGTTTGCCAACGAAAAAATAGAAGTCGGCGATATGCTGTTCATCCCAGGTGGAAAACACGCGACCGTTACCTACAGGAGTGGCGACAACGTGCAACCTAAAGTGGTCAGCAACGAAGAATTCTTGACCCGTCGTGAGTTGTATTTCGACAGTTTGCGCGATGCTAGTCAGGTTGGGAAAATTCCTCACTCGTTTGGTTTAGTTGCGTTTGATGCCAAGGTGTTTGATTCAGTCAACTTCTTTACTTCGTTGGACATCCCTCCTTTCATCATTAAAAATAACTCTTATTTGGGGCGTCTTATCGGTGAGATTCTTCAGGAAGATTTTAACGAGACTCCAGGGCGCGGACGTATCATCAAAATCAAGACCGAAGAGCTAGCCATTGAGGTGATCAGATATATTTTGAAGAACAAGCTGTTTGTGGAGCAATTGGTGACCAACAGTACCTATTTTAAAGACCCACGCCTGATTGATATTTTTGCCTACATCAAAGATAATTTGGGGGGGGATTTATCCAACAAAGTGTTGGCCAACGTGGCCAACGTTTCGGAAGATTACGTAGGACAATACTTCAAAATGCTGACGGGTATCAACCCCCAAGATTATATCGAATACCAACGTATGGAAGAAGCCGTAACGCTGCTCCGTACGTCAAAGAAAAGCATTCGGGCCATCGGCGCCGAAGTGGGCTACAAAGATACCGCCTATTTCTGCCGTCGCTTCAAAATGATGTTTGGTATTCCGGCTGGCAAGATGCGCCGCCGCGAATCGCTAATGAACGTTTAAAGGTGAAAAATAGAATGATTAATAAAGCAGCTCATCCGATGGGCTGCTTTATTGTTTTTGCGGGGTTTTGACTTAAATTTGCTTAAAAAACAAAACCTCGTCCAAATATGAAAAAGCTATTTTGCCTATCGCAAATTTTTGTTTTAGGTCTTTTATATTCAGCACAGGCATTGGGCCAGATCAAGGGTGCATGGAAACAAACTTCTTCTGATGGAAAAACGACGATGTTAATTTGCTCAGACAATTACCTGATGGTTTCCCGTTACCACGAAAAGGAGTTTTTATACACAGAAGGGGGATTTTACAGCTTCACCGACGGTACTCTAACCTACAAAAGTGAGTTCAATTCGGCGGATACCTCCAAAGTGGGTAAGACCTTAAATTTCAAAATTAACTTTTCAGGCAATAAATTATTAGTTGAGGGCTTGGGCGAATGGCAACAGGTAGATGATGCCAATACTCCCGCCGCCGCCGTGTACCGTATTACGGGCCGCATGGGCAACGACAACAAAATCAGCCCCATGCAGCGTGGGGCACGAAAAACCCTCAAAATGCTCACCAGCACGCGTTTTCAGTGGGTAGCTATCAATCCCGAAACCAAACAGTTTTCGGGAACTGGCGGCGGCTCCTACACCATCAAAGATGGAAAATACACCGAAACCATTGATTTTTTCAGCCGCGACAACAACCGCGTTGGTGCCTCACTGAGTTTTGATTATGAGCTTAAAGACGGCAAAGACTGGCACCATAGTGGTCTCAGCAGTGCTGGAGCCAAAATTTATGAAGTGTGGAGCAAAGAACAATAAAATGCTCACTTCACAGTACCCAATTCTCAATAAATATTAGCGCTTAGAATGACCATTCCTCAACTCCACGATTTTTTTCGCACCTGTAAGGGTGTATCAACCGATACCCGCCAAATTACCGAAGGCTGTTTGTTTGTTGCCTTGCGCGGCGACAAGTTTGACGGCAATCAATACGCCAAAGACGCGCTCGAAAAGGGCGCCAAGTATGCAATTGTGGATAACTCCGAGGTAGCGGTGGATAACCGTTATCTGTTGGTGGATAACAGCCTAGAAGCGCTCCAACAATTGGCCGCTTTTCACCGACGCCAACTATCCATTCCAGTTATTGGCTTGACTGGCTCCAACGGCAAAACCACTACTAAAGAGTTGATTGCGGCGGTATTGTCCAAAAAATTCAGAACCTATGCCACCAAAGGCAATCTCAACAATCATATCGGTGTACCACTTACCCTCTTGGCCATCGACGATAGCTACGAAATAGCCGTGGTGGAAATGGGCGCTAACCACCAAAAAGAAATCGCACTTTTGAGCAGCATTTCTCAACCGACCCACGGTCTGATTACCAATGTAGGCAAAGCCCATTTGGAAGGTTTTGGCGGAATAGAAGGCGTCAAAATCGGGAAAGGAGAGCTGTATGATTGGTTATCGCAATCGGCAGGTACGGTGTTTATTAACGGTGCTAATCCTACGCTCGTTGAAATGGCGTCTCAACGTTCTTTTGCCAAAAAAATCATGTATCTAACGGGCGACCAGGCGCCTGTGCTGCTCGAAGATTCGCCGTTGGTGAAGTATCGTGATGCCGAAGGAAATCAAATCCAAACTCACCTAACGGGAAAATACAACTTTGAAAACATCGCGGTGGCGTTGGCTATCGCTGCGCATTTTGGCGTTTCCAATGCATTGGCCAACCAAGCAGTAGCGGAGTACAATCCAACCAACAACCGCTCCCAAATCATTCAAAAAGGCACTAACACCATCATTATGGACGCCTACAACGCCAATCCTTCTTCTATGTCGGCGGCGGTTGAAAACTTTGGGCGGCTCAAGGCGGAGCGGAAAATGGTGATTTTGGGCGATATGCTCGAACTCGGCGACGAATCTCCCCAAGAACACCTAGCTTTGGGAAAATTAGTGGCACAACAACACTTCGACGTAGTGATTTTGGCGGGAAAACTCATGCAGGACGCCCTGCCAGCACTACCCAAAGCCTATTATTTCCCCGATAAATTTTCGTTACACAATTGGATTGTAGACCATCCGCAAAAAGATACCTACGTCCTTATCAAAGGCTCGCGGGGAATGGGGCTTGAAACCGTTGTGCCCTATTTATAAAGAAGATTAGTAGCCTACAGCATAGTCTTTTTTAAACGGTTTTCCCGACCACGCCTTTTGCTGGGTCCATTCGGCGTCGGGGTCACTCCAGAATGGGTCGGTGGCGGGTAAACCCAACGGAATAAACCCCAAAGTGGTCAAATACATACTTCCCGCGTTGGAATACGAATCGGCAATATTGGGTTGGTGTCCAGCAAAACCCAAGGTAAGCCAGCCATCTTTGTCAAAAATTCCCTGTTGCCCAAACATCCGTTTCATGACTTCCGTGAGCGCACAGCGGACTTGGGCGGGGCTAACCCCTTCGGGCAATTGGTGAATTAAGGCGGCATGGGTCAGCGCCTGAAACGCCCCCAAACGATATGTTACGCTACGACCAAAAGCGGGAAAAGAACCTTCGGGAGAGATTAACCTTTCCAAAAAATCGGCATGCCGTTGCATTCTTTTGACCGCACGCGCATAACGTTCCTGCAACACTTTATGGTTGCCCGCGGGTGATTGTCGTTTGTTAGCTTCCAACCACGTTTGCAGCACATCGACCATCATAGGCTGAATCACGAAGGAGTTGTAATAATCAGTGTGAAAGACTTCACCGTCCTTAAACCAGCCATCACCCACGTACCAATCTTCGATTTTGCGAACGCCAAATTCGATGCGGTAGCGGTCGGCTTCCTCACCGATAGACAACAAAAATGCTTCCACGATGGCCGCAAACAACACCCAGTTATTGTTGGGCGGAACCACTCGGCGCAATAATTTAAATTCCTCAATGACGCGTTTTTGGGTAACATTATCCAACGGTTTCCAGAGCGCATCGGGGGCTTTAATGAGGGCTTGCGCCAAAAACGCCGCATCGACCAACGTTTGCCCTTCTTTTCTCCAAAGCATATAATCGGGATGCGACGGATTCACACTGTTTTCGATGCTTTTAAGGGCATAGTTCCGCATTTTTTTGCGTAGTTGCCCTTCTTCGGTGGCGTCGTCGTCGGGTAGTGCAAGCCACGGAGCTACGCCGACAATGGTTCGGGCAAAGCCCTCTAAGTAGGCCACTTTTGCGTTTCGGTTGTCCCAAGCGGGGCTGTATTCAACTTTCCAGTTTTTTACCAACGTACCTTCCGCCAGATTTTTAAGCACAGGCTCGGCAATTTTATACAACAACTTAGCCCAATACAACCGGGCAGTATCATCGGCTTTATTTACGTGAGCACCAGCTATAGGTACACCCACCGCACCCAAGCCCAACAAGGTATTTTTTTGAATAAAATCGCGACGATTCATAAAAGAGATAGCCTTCTTACCTCATTAATTTCAAGCAAACGGGCATCGAAACCTTGATTTCTTTTCCCGTGGGGGTCAGTTTCCCCGTTTTGGTATCCCGACTAAAAACCACCACGTTGTCGCTATCCTGATTGGCCACCAAAATCCATTTGCCAGTGGGGTCAATCATAAAATTGCGGGGGGTTTTTCCCAGTACATTCTGATGACCTACGTAGGTCAATTGTCCCGTTTTTTGATTAATGCTGTAAATCACCAAACTCTCGTGTGTGCGGTTGGATCCATACAAAAATTTACCATCGGGTGAAATGTGAATATCGGCGCACCACTTGCGGCCAGTGTAATCGTCGGGTAGGGTCGTAATCGTCTGAAAAGGTGCCAATTTGCCCTCTTTGTAGTTGAAGCCCGTCACGGTTGCATCCAACTCCTGAATCACGTACGCAAACTTCCCATTGGGGTGAAAAGTAAAATGCCGAGGTCCAGCGCCAGGAATTGTAGCCGTAAAAGCAGGATTTCCGGGTGTTAATTGGCCTGTTTCTGCGTTCAGCGTATAAGTCATAATTTTGTCAGTTCCTAAATCAGGCACAAACACATCGCGGTTATTGGGGGCGATGTTGATGGAGTGAACGTGCGGCTTTTCTTGACGTTCTGGATTTACGCTTCTGCCTTCATGCTGGATGGTTTGTACGGGCTTTCCAACCGAGCCATCGGCCTGAATGGGCAATACGCTCAGACTCCCGCCGCCATAGTTACCAACAATGACCCATTTCCCCGTTTTATCAACCGTTATATGGCACGGCCCTGCTCCCCCCGCCGACTGCGTGTTTAATAAAGTTAAACTGTTCGATTGCTTATCGAATGAAAAGGCACTTACCGCGCCACCATTCATTTCGGCAACCGAATACACAAAACGTTGGTCGGGAGAAAATGCCAGAAATGATGGATTTTTAACCCCTCTTCCAATCGTTATGGGAGTAAGGTCTCCCGTTTTTGCATTAAACTGATAGACATAAATCCCTTCGCTGGCTTTGGAAGTATACGTGCCTATAAATAGCAAATGGCCTGTGTTTTGGCTATTTGATACCGTACTCATCAGATATAAAAGCCCAAAGAGGAGAAGGCTGGCTCTTGTCATGTGTTAATTAGTTTATAAAGAAAGGGTAATCATCATTTTTTTTGCTCTTTTCTAAAGTAATAAAAAAAATGCTTTTACCCACGATTCCGGCACTAGTTTTGTAGGGTGATTGCATCAAACGTTAAGTTGACTCAGTAGCGTCATTAAATAGGCATCATCCCGAGCAGCTTTCTTGCGTTTGCGCTTTAAACTCATTTTAGTCGGGTCTCGGCTGATCAAA
>JAIXPV010000510.1 GCA_027486105.1 Runella sp.
AAGGCATTTTAAAAAAAATGATGGGACGTTGGACATGACCACCAACGTTGAAATTATTTCGCGAATCATGTCTTCAAATGGGTTTGTCCTAGAGAATAGTTATCAAGTTTATAAAGAATACATTCATATATTTCCGAAAGATTTTTTTTGTCCCAAAGCCCGGAGTGGTTTAATTACCATAACAAAAAACACTTACTGCATTCATCATTTTGAAGGTTCTTGGCAGCCTATGAAGTACAAAATGAAGAAGTACTTCTTTCAGAAAATTGTAGGCCCCCTGATAACGGATAAACTAATACGGATGAAACGTTTTTTGATGGGGAGGGCGCCAAAATGAATTCTTATAACCTACTTTAAAGCTATGTTGAATTATTTACCGAAATATTATATGAGCCAAGCCATTGGCTTGTTTCTGATCATTTTTGCGGCTATTTCTGTTCTTTTTATTTCCAATATTTTACCCTTATTGTGGGTTTTTCCAGTCCTTTTTGAAGTCATCGCCTTTTTTTATTTCTCAGCGGTTTATACCCGCAAGTGGGCCAACGTGTCAAACGTGTTGTACCAAAAAATGCTTTTTTTGATGGCATTTGCCATTCGGGTCGCGTTTGTGTTTATCAGTTATTTCTTTTTTGATTACATGACGGGCCAGCCCTTTGAATTTGAAGCGGGCGATGCCGTTGGGTACCATGGCGAAGGAATGTGGGTGGCGGGGCTGTTGAAAGATGGTAAATTTGATGTGTATTTGGAGTATATCGGTAAAAACTACTCCGATATGGGCTATCCGCTGTATTTGGGGATTCTGTATTCGATTGTGGGAGATGGGGTCTTGATTCCACGTATTATCAAAGCGCTGCTAGGAGCTTTTACTTGCGTGTTGGTTTACCAAATTGCAAGCCGAAATTTTGGCGAAGGAGCAGGACGGATTGCGGGTATTCTGGCAATGTTGGTACCCAATCTGGTTTATTATTGTGGATTGCACCTGAAAGAAACCGAGATGGTCTTTTTGGTGGTAATGTTTATCAATTTGGCCGACACGCTTTTGCGGGCTCAGCGGCTCAATTTTAAAAATGTGTTGCTGCTTTGCTTAGTTGGGGCGTCGTTGTTTTTTTTCCGAACGGTGTTGGCGGTCTGCTTATGGGCATCATTGTTTGTAGCGGCCTTTTTCATTTCCACTCGAATTTCGGGAACAGGGAAAAAAGTAGGAATTGGGGTATTGGTGCTGATGGCTGCGGGCCTGATTTTTTTTAGTAGTTTGGGAGATAATGTGCAAGAATACTTGGAGGGGGGAGATAAGAATTTGACGAAACAAATGTACAATTATGCTAACCGGGCTGGTGGGAAAAGCAATAAATTGGCCCAATACGGCTCCAAGAGTGTTTTTCTTCCTCTTATGCTTTTAGCTCCTTTTCCAACCTTGGTCGATACGCAGCAACCCAACGCCATGATGATGGCGGGTGCGTTTTTTACCCGAAATGTGTACGCTTTTTTTGTGTTTGTGACCTTATTTGTGATGTATAAACGGAAGTTGTGGCGGAATCATGCGCTGCTACTTTCTATTGTGTTTTCGTATTTGTTTGTGCTGGCCTCGAGCGGTTTTGCAATGTCGGAGCGCTTTCATTTACCGGTGGTGCCTTTTCTGTTGATTTTGGCGTCGTTTGGCATTACCCAAATGAACAGATAAAACAAAAAGTATTATTTCCCTTATTTATTGTTTATTGCTGTGTTGGTGATTGGCTGGAATTGGTTTAAGCTGGCAGGAAGGGCCTAAGCTGTGTCATGAAAGTGTTAATTGTGTGCAGTGGCAATGCGCCAAATTTTGATTTTCAAAAGCACCAAGCTTTTATTTTTGACCAAGTAGAATTTGTCAAAAGAGCCGATTCTTCCATTGAGTTTGATTATTTTTTTATCAACAGCAAAGGGTTGAAAGGCTATCTAGGGAGCCTAAAAGAGCTCAAAAAAAAACTTAAAGCGGAGCATTATCATTGTATTCACGCCCACGTTGCGGCGTCGGCATTGTTGGCTAATTTGCAAAGAGATGTGCCTGTGGTTGCCACTTTTCATGGATCTGATATAAACGATATTCGGTTGAGATGCCTCTCCTTGTGGGTCGAATTGTTGAGCAAAAAAACAATTTATGTAAGCGAACAATTGCTCAAGAAGGCCCTTTTTTACTTTAAGCACAAGGCTCAGGTGATTCCCTGCGGGGTGGATTGTGATTTCTTTTTCCCCAGGCCAAAAGAGGCTTCTAAAGCCCAAATGAGACTTTTGACCGAAAAAAAATACCTTTTATTTTCGTCTTCTTTCGACAATACCGTCAAAAATTATCCTTTGGCCGCCGCTGCGTTGAACCTTATCAATAACCCAAACTTGCAACTATTGGAGCTGAAAGGGTATCGTCGAGACGAAGTTGCAGTATTGTTGACAGCGGTAGATGCTGCCCTGATGACCTCGCACACAGAGGGGTCACCGCAATTTATAAAAGAGGCAATTGCTTGCGGTTGTCCGGTGGTATCTACCGATGTAGGAGATGTAAAATCTGTGATTGGAAACATCGAAGGGTGTTTTCTCACGTCGCGGCAGCCCGAAGATGTAGCCTCAAAAATCTGCCAAGTTCTCAATTATCCAACCCCAATTGATGGCCGTGAACAAATTCAAAGGTTTGATAACGAGTTGATTGCAAAAAGATTAGTTTCTCTTTACAAAAGTATAGCTTAACCCATGCAGCCCGAAATAGTAATCATCGATTATGGAATGGGAAACTTACGCTCGGTACTCAAAAAAGTAGAACGTTTATATCAAAGCGTTCAGGTTTCAGCGGAGTTAAAAGTCATTGAAAATGCCCAAAAACTTATCCTCCCTGGCGTTGGGCATTTTGCAAATGGCGTTAAGAAATTGAAAGAGTCGGGTATTTGGGAGGTGATGAATCAGAAGGTTCTGGAAACCAAAACGCCTATCTTGGGAATATGTTTGGGCATGCAGCTCATGGCAAAATTTAGTGAAGAAGGAAACGCGGAGGGACTGGGATGGCTTGATGCCGAAGTGGTGCGTTTTAAGGTCAATGATAGCCGTACTTACAAAGTGCCCCACATGGGTTGGAATACGGTGGAGGTGCAAAACAAATCGCCCCTTTTTGCTGGGGTGAGTCAAGAGGCAATGTATTATTTTGTTCATTCCTACTACATGAAATGCCACGACGCAAAAGATGCACTAGCAAGTACTGATTATGAGTTGTCGTTTACGTCAGCCATCCAAAAAAACAATATTTACGGGACGCAGTTTCACCCCGAAAAAAGCCATGAGTGGGGCGACCACCTTATTCAAAATTTTATCGCTTTACCCGCCTAACCACGGATGTTTAGACCCCGCGTGATTCCAGTCCTTTTATTGAAAGACAAAGGATTGGTAAAATCAGAAAAGTTCAAAAATCACCGATACGTAGGTGACCCCATCAATGCCGTTAAGATTTTTAATGACCTGAAAGCCGATGAACTCGTTTTTTTGGATATTTTGGCCACTGCCGAAAAACGCTCCATTTCGCCTGAGTTTGTGCGTAGAGTAGGGGATGAAGCCAATATGCCATTTGCGGTGGGCGGCGGAATTCGTTCTATCAAAGAAATCAAAGCCCTCATCAATGCAGGGGCCGAAAAAGTAGTCATCAATACTTACGCCGTCGAAAACCCTGCCTTTATTAAAGAGGCTTCCGAAGAGTTTGGGAGTTCAACCATCGTGGTTTCTGTTGACGTAAATAAAAAATTTCTGCAAAAAAAACAGGTTTATACGGTCGCAGGGACAAAGTCGACGGGCTTGGACCCCGTAGAGTGGGCACAAAAAATACAAGATTGCGGAGCGGGAGAAATCATCATTAGCTCTATTGAGCATGATGGCACCATGCAGGGGTATGATTTGAAATTGGTCAAAGAGATAGCCGAAGCTGTTGAAATTCCAGTGGTGGCCCTTGGGGGGGCTGGTAGCCTGGATGACTTCACCCGCGCCGTTCGCGAATCGTACGCCTCGGCCGTGGCGGCTGGGTCATTGTTTGTGTTTCATGGGCCTCGAAAGGCCGTTTTGGTCAATTATCCACAAAATAAAGAACTAGTACATTTATTCAGTTAATCCATGAAAATCTGTTCGAAAGGAGTTTGGGACGATAGCCTGCCAGGAATTACGTTTGACGAAAACGGGATTTCTAACTTTGGGAAATTGCAGGAAAGAATGATGCAGGAGTATCCTAGAGGCGAACAGGGTACAAAAGACTGGGAGCAACTGGTGCAGGAAATGAAAGCTTCGGGGCGAGGAAAAAAATATGATTGTATTGTGGGGGTGAGTGGCGGGGTCGATAGCTCGTACTTGTTGCACATTGCCAACCGCTACGGCCTGAGACCGTTGGCCGTTAATCTGGACAATGGCTTCAATAGTGAAATTGCGGTGCAGAATATTTTCAAGGTAACCACCAAACTTAAGATTGACTTAGAAACTTATGTGGTTGATTATGAGGAGATGAAAGACCTTTTGCGGGCGTATATGAGGGCGGGAGTGCCGTGGATTGACGCGCCCACCGACTTGGCTATCAAGGCAACGATGTACAAAATTGCGAACCAGGAAGGAATAAAATACATCCTTCGTGGTAATGATTTTAGGTCCGAAGGAAAGCAGCCCAAAGAATGGACATATGCCGATGCCAAACAATTGCTCTTTATCCATAAAAAATTTGGCTCGGGTATTCGGCTTAAAACTTATCCATTGCTTACCCTGCCCAAAATGATTTATTCAGGACTGCTCAAAGGTATCAAGGATATTAGGCCTTATTATTTTTTGGATTACCAAAAACAAGAAGCCAAAAAAATGCTGATGGATGAGTACGACTGGAAGGATTACGGTGGGCATCACCACGAAAATCTTTTTACAAAATTTGCGATGGCGTATTGGTTGCCCGGAAAGTTCGGTATCGACAAACGTAAAATCAACCTGTCGGCCCAGGTGTTGAGTGGGGCCTTATCGCGGACGGAAGCAATGATTCGTCTGGGTCAGCCTTTTGCCCCCAAAGAAGAGCTGGAAAATACCCGCGAATATGTAATGAAAAAACTGGAGCTTAGCCCAGATGAGTTTGCAACTATCTGGAAGTCAGAAAATAAAAATGCATTTGATTATCCATCTAATTACAGTCTGATGTTTCGATTGGCCGATACTTTCAGTCCGCTTTTGAAAAAACTCTATTCCTTCAAACCCATGTCAATCACCGCGCGGGAAGTGATTGACGGGACCGCGGAGGCCGTTCGCTAATCTATCTTAAATAAGTGACGTAAAGTTGGGATGTTTGTCTAAAATACATTGTGCAAACATCAACCTTCTGAATGAACATCCTTTTTTATTTTGGGCATCCTGCGCAGTATCTTTTTGTCAGGGAGACTATCAAACGATTGTCGCAATCAAATCGTCATCGGATTCAGATTTTGATTAAGACCAAAGATGTATTGGAGGATTTGTTGCGCAACGATGGCATGGAATACACTAATATATTGCCACAGGTACGCGGTAATTCTCGGGCGTCGATTGCCCTGAGCCTTCTTAAAAGGACTTTTTCAATGCTGCCGATTGTGACGAAATTTAAACCTGATTTATTGGTTGGGACTGATGCCACGATTGCACAATTGGGGAAGTTGTTGAATATCAACAGGATTACTATTACGGAGGATGATTATGAGGCAATAAAAAATCTGGCAGATTTAGCCTATCCGTTTACCCAAACGATTTTGTGCCCCAGCGTATGCGGTGTGGGGAATTGGGATACTAAAAAAGTGGGATATGACGGTTACATGAAACTAGGCTACTTGCACCCGGCCGTATTCACGGTCAACAACGACGTGTTGAAAAAGTATGGGTTTGGTAAAAAGTACATCTTAGTTCGTTTATCTCAATTGAATGCACACCACGACTTTGGGATAAAAGGCCTCAATGAGACTTTGCTTGATACAATCATACAAATGGCCGAAAGCGCTAGTTATCAGGTATTTGTTTCGGCCGAAGGTGGGGGCGATGATAAGTATGAAAAGTATAAATTATCTATCAACCCAAACGATATGCATCATGTGTTGGCAAACGCTCATGTGTTGATTTGCGATAGTCAAAGTATGACCATGGAAGCAGCAATGCTTGGTGTGCCTTCGTTAAGATACAGTGGTTTTGTGGGTAAAATTTCGGTTTTAGAGGAGCTTGAACATACCTATCAGCTCACCATTGGCGTTGCTCAAGGAGAGGATGTCCAGCTAGTGAAACACTTCCATAGAATGCTTAGTGACAACGACATAAAAGAAAAGTACCAAGCAAAAAGGGCAAAAATGTTGGCGGATAAAATTGACGTAACGGAGTTTATGGTTTGGTTTATTGAGAATTATCCCCGTAGTAAAGACCAAATGAAAGAAAACCCAGCTATTCAAAATCAATTCAAAAAGCTGCCAATGTAAGCCCAAAAACGAAGGTGAGAAGTTCATATTATAGCCTTAAAAACCCAAAAAAAAGCCAACTTGAGGCCATTGAAAAATTTGTAAAGTCGCACCCAAACGCTAACTATTTTCAATCAAGTCTTTTTTTCTTTACCTGTGAGGGTTCTAAATCAGTTATGCCAGTGTATTATGTAGCCTATGATGAAAATAATGTGGTGACGGGCGTAATGCTGACTTTTAGGCAGGCGCAGTATCAAATCTTCCCGCTCAATTTTTTATCGGCACGGAGCATTATTTGGGGGGGGCCATTGGTGCAAAACAACGACTTAGAGGTATACAAAGGGCTTTATGAGCTTTACCAGAAAGAGCAGTCGTTTGCGATTTATACGCAAGTTCGGAACCTTTCAGACCAAAGCGCTTTTTTAACGCTGATGGGTGAGTTGAATTATACCTACGACGCGCATTTAAATATTATAGTAGACCTAGAAAAAACGGAAGAGCAATTGTGGTCGGAGGTTCATTCCAAACGCAGAAACGAAATCAGACGGGCGCAAAAAGAAGGTACCATTGTGGAGCTCAGCAACAGCCCTGATACGCTCCCTAAGTGCTATTTGATTTTGAAAGAAGTATATCAACGCGCCAAACTCCCGTTGCCGAGCATAGACCATTTTGAGGCGTTGCTTCAAAACAGCACGGAGGAAGAAGGGCTACGGATTTTTGTTGCTAAGTGTGAAGACAAGATAATCGGCTGTATGTTTTGTTTGGCGTACGGTACTACTTTGTTTGATTATTACGCGGGTGCTTTCCGAGAAAATTACGACAAATACCCCAACGACTTACTACCCTGGGAGGTTTTCAGATGGGGAAAACGCAATGGGTTTATGCGGTTTGATTTCGGCGGAGCTGGCAAACCTGGGGTGCCGTACGGGGTAAGAGAGTACAAAAAAAAATTTGGTGGTGAGGTGGTGAATTATGGACGTTTTGAAAAAATCCATTTTCCGATGCTTTATGGGTTGGCGGTTAGAGCGTTCAGTCTTTGGAGAGCTTTGAAGAAGTGATTATTCCGCGGTTTAAATATTCATATTCTCTAAAAGACGTTTTATTGGGCGTACAAAACGTATTCAGAGATGAGAAAGTGGCCGTTCCACTCTTTCAAACCTTATTTCCAGAAGCACAAATACACCTGACGGAAAGCGCAGCAAGCGGTATAAAATATGCACTGGAGGGTTTTGGCCTAAAAAAAAATGCACGGGTCGGAGTGCAGGCGTATACTTGTTCTTCCGTATTGGGGGCGATTACAGCGGCAGGGCTTACCCCTTTTTTCATTGATACTAATCAAAACCTCTCGCTCGATACCGAGGCAGTGATGTCTAAAGTTGCCCACATTGACGCGTTGATTGTTACCCATACGTTTGGCTTTACTGCCGACATCGCTGGAATCAAAGCAATAGTGCCTCATCTCCCAGTCATTGAAGACTGCGCCCACGCCCTTTTTAGTCAGTACGAGCACCGTTCTGTGGGTACTTTTTTTGACGCTGCCGTTTTTTCATTTGGAAACGGTAAATTTCCCTCGCTTGGAGGAGGAGGAATGCTGGTAATTAATAATCCCTCCCTGAACGAACGTATAACCAAACGACTTTCGACATTGCCCAGACCCACTTTGTGGCAAGAGCTAAAACAAATTGTTAAATCGTACGCCAAAGCAGTGATGTACGCGCCGCTACCGCAGTGGATGATTAACAAAATCTTGAGTGAACGCTACCTCAATAATCGAAATAAGAACATAATCAGCCGTGGAAATCAGGAATTTAAAATTTATAAAAGTATAGAATTGAGTTTGTCAGCAAAATTGGAGGAGGCCAAAAAAAATGCCGTCGTTCAGAACGGAAACGGCACCTCTTTAGCCCAAATGCTCGGGAGAAACTATGAATTCCTGACCGCAGACCCAAATAAAGTTAATTATTTTGCCTTTGTACTAATCGAAGAAGAACGAGACCGTTTATGTCGTTATCTAAAGGAAAAGGGAATCATGAGTGGTAAACATTTTCAACACGCCTTGACTTGGGCAATGGCTTATGGTTATGCACTTGGGAGCTGCCCCGTATTTGAAAAACAGGTCAATCATATTTTGACAATACCCTGTAATTACAGCGTAAGTAAGCGTGATTTAAACCGAATAGCCCATTATTTGTTAGAATTTAGGAACATAAACCCTCAATGAAAACCATTCTTGTTGATATAAACCATCCCGCTCACGTGCATCTCTTTAAGTATTTTATACAGGAAATGAAAGCACGAGGGTATCGGGTGATTGTGACGGCCAAAGAAGTAAAAGTTATCATGCGCTTATTGGAAGCGTATAATATAGAATATATAAAAGTTGGACAAAAAAAAGATTCGCTCGCCCTAAAATACATCTATGAGTTCTTTCATTTATTGAAAGTATTGGGGCTTGTGTGGAAGTATCGTGTGGACTATGGCATCGGAATTTCGATGGTGCTACCCATTCTTTCAAAAATAACACCCATGAAAGTAATTGCGCTAGATGATGATGACCAGACCGTAACACCGACTTTTGCCAGAGCTATATCTTTTGCCTCAACCATTTTAAATCCAAGTGCATTGTCGTTTGAAGACCGAGGTTCCAATCGGATATGTCACCCGAGTTTTCATGAACTTGCTTACCTTCATCCCGATCGTTTTGAGCCGCAGGTCAGTGTGCTTAAGGAGCTAGGCATTGAGCCAGGGGAGACTTTTTTTATCATGCGTTTCAACGTGTTTAAGGCGCATCATGATGCGGGCGTAAGAGGATTGGATATTGTCCAAAAACTCCGCATTATTGAATTACTCAAGCCCTTGGGAAAGATTTTTATTACTACCGAGCGCGATATTGAACCCCAAATAAAGGAGTATCAATTGCCCGTGGCACCCGAAAAAATTCATTCTCTCATGTATTTTGCTACGCTGTTTGTGGGTGATAGCCAAACCATGATTTCGGAGGCAGCACTCCTAGGAACGCCGGCTGTCAAATTGAACTCTTTTGCCGGAAAATTGTCCATTCCAAACGAAATTGAAGAAAAGTACGGCTTGTGTTATTCATTTCTGCCTGATCAATTTGAAGAGATGATGGGTTTGATTGACCAACTGGTTCACCAAAAGAATCTGAAGGAAGATTGGGCGTTGCGCAGGCAGAAAATGCTCACTGAGAAGATAGACCTCACCGATTTTCTGGTTCGATTGGTGGCGCATTATCCCGAAAGTATTCGGATGGCAAAAGAAAATCCTGACCGTCGGATAAGCGTTGCTCAATAAGTTTTAGCTGCATATTTTCAGGTCAGAAAGATGGATTTTACCCTACGCCTTTACCGAAAATTGTTAGAAAGCCTCATCGCTTCAAATTACCATTTTCAAACATTCGAAGATTTTCTTATAGCACCCAAAGAGCGCGCCATCGTGTTGCGCCACGACGTTGATTTGTTGCCTCGAAATTCCCTCGCTTTTGCCGAAATTCAAAAAGAATACGGCCTCTCTGGTTCTTATTATTTTAGGGCGGTGGAAGTAAGCTGGGACGACAAAATCATTCAACGTATCGCCGTTTTGGGCCATGAAGTAGGCTATCACTATGAGTGCTTGACTACCTGCCGGGGCGATATTCAAAAAGGCTTAGCGGATTTTAAGCAAAATCTAGAGCGGCTGCGAAAATTGGTGCCCGTTTCCACGATTTGTATGCACGGAAGTCCGCTTTCAAAATTTGATTCCCGCGACCTATGGAAATCTCATTCTTATCGTGATTTCGGCATAATTGGCGAGCCGTATTTTGACGTTGATTTCAGCAAAGTACTTTATCTGACTGATACTGGCCGCCGCTGGGACGGAGATAAAGTAAGCGTAAGGGATAAAGTGGGTAGTAGAAATCATCCTTTTAAAACAACACGCGACATCATGGGGGCGGCGAATGCAGGCAAATTGCCCGCCCAAATTATGTTTACTTTTCACCCCCAACGCTGGGACGACCACCGTGTGCCGTGGGTGAAAGAACTGGTGCTTCAGAACGCCAAGAATGTCCTTAAAAAATATTTTTTCGTCAAAAATACCTGAGTGAGCTACATGCTGAAACTCCTGACCATTATCGGGGCGCGTCCCCAAATCATTAAATCGGCCGCCATCAGCAGAGCGATTAAAAATCAGTATGCAACCAGTATCAAAGAAGTGGTGGTGCACACAGGGCAGCATTATGACGAACGGATGTCGGCGATTTTCTTTGAAGAATTGCAAATTCCCCAGCCCGATTATAACCTAGGGGTTGGTTCGGGCAAACACGGTGAACAAACAGCCTGGATGATTGCGGGGATTGAAACCATCTTGGAAAACGAACAACCTCACTTTATGATTATTTATGGCGATACCAATTCTACCTTGGCCGCCGCCGTGGCTGCTTCCAAAATCCACGTGCCTGTGGTGCATATTGAAGCAGGATTGCGGTCATTTAATAAAAAAATGCCCGAAGAAATCAACCGGATTTTGAGCGACCACGTCTCTACTTATTTGTTTCCACCCACCCAAACGGGTTTGGACAATCTAAAAAATGAAGGGTTTCGGGTTGATAGTCGGCCACCTTACACCATCGACCGTCCGGGAGTGTTTAACGTGGGCGATGTGATGTATGACAATACCCTTTTCTTTAGTGATGTGGCGGATAAAAAGACCGATATTCTCGAAAAGGAGGGGCTGGAAAAAAAACAATTTTTGCTCGTTACGCTTCATCGCAACACCAATACCGACGATGCCGCGCGCCTGAACGCCATTTTTCGGGCATTGTTAGAAATTGCACGATCAGGGAATGAAACCCTCGTTTTACCGCTTCATCCGCGTACGGCCAAACAGATGGAAATTCTCTTGGAGGCCGAGTTACGCCGCCAAATCAACAATAACCCTGCCCTGCTATTGCTCCCTCCAGTCTCGTATTTGGAGATGATTCAATTGGAAAAATACGCCAGACTTGTACTGACCGACTCGGGTGGGGTGCAAAAAGAAGCCTATTTTCTGAAAACGCCGTGCCTCATCCTGCGGGCCCAAACAGAATGGGTTGAAATTGTAGAAAGCGGGGCCGCCGTGCTCTGTGATGCCGACGAAACCCGCATTTTAGAGGCATATCGGTACTTTATGGGCAACCCTGAAAGCCGTTATCAGACCATTTATGGCGACGGAAATGCGGCCGAAAAAATACTGAATCTCCTCCTCGAGGGGGTAGGGGCGGCAACCTAAATAACATGCTTTTCGTAAAATCTCAAAAACTAGCCGATTCTATTACGTTTTGCTACGTAGTTTTTTTGTTTGCCCTTGCGGTCCTGCCCATCAACGGCAAAGATTCGGCGGCCATCAACAACACCTATGTCTTGCCAGAATTGCGTTTAGACTATCTGCTTCATTCGTTGTTGCTTGTACCGTGGATGCCGATTCGGGTGTTTTATGCAGAAACCAATCGCCTAAAAGAGCTTGTGTGGCTTGTCTGCGGGGTATTTTTAGGGATAACGACCGAAGTTGTCCAGTACTTTTTGACCTACCGAACCTTCAATGTCATTGATTTGGCCGCAAACCTGCTCGGGGTATTTATCGGGGCTGCTCTTTGGCAAAGTATTCAACCTATTTATAAAAAATAAACCAGAATCTGGTTTGCTCTTGATGCTAAAACCTCTCCAAAGTTATGATGAAAAATAAAACGTCACTTTTCCTAATCGCCTGTTGGTGTTATGGTTATACATCTTTTGCTCAGAATCCTTTGAAAGGGGCTAAGTACGCCGTTGAAGCGGGGGCTTTTGCGTCTACGGCCGAATCCAATCCTTTTTGGGTGCGCTCAAACCAGTTTGGAGAGGTGCCTTTGGGCAGTCCTGCGTTCTCGCTTCGAGGCGAGTTGAAAAAAGACTACGACAGCCTGACCAATGTAAAAGCTAAGCGTAAACTTCAGTTTGGCTATGGCGCAAGAGCTGTGGCAAATGTTGGCGAAAGCAGCCGCTTTTTCTTTTCTGAATTTTATGGGAAAGCCCGCTATGGGGCTTTTGAATTCTATGCGGGGCGTCGGAAAGAGATTGCTGGACTCGTCGATAGCACCCTTAGCATGGGTTCGTATACATGGTCTGGCAATGCCCTCCCGATGCCCAAAGTCCAAATTGGATTGTTTAACTACATGCCTTTACTTAAAAATGGATTAATTTCGTTCAAAGCCAATTTTGCGCATGGCTGGTTTGGGTCGGGAGATTCTACCAAGAAATATTTTCTTCACCAAAAAAGTGCCTATTTCCGACTTGGAAAACCAGCTTGGAAAATGAAGTTTTATGCAGGAATCAACCATCAGGTGCAATGGGGAGGCAGGCCAACGGTGCCGTTTGTTCAGAGCGGTACCAACTCGCTTATCACCAATTATGGCAGTGATTTGGAAGCGTTCATTCACGTGGCTACGGGCATCAGCCTTCAGGCACTGGGCTACTACAAAAAAAGTGGCCGGGTCTCTGGCGAAGGTGGCAACCGATTGGGGAATCACTTAGGAACGGTTGATATTGGGTTGGAATACCAAAATGAAGCAACAAAGTGGTTTTTTTATCGACAATCCATTTACGAAGACGGCTCACTCTTTGTGTTAAGTAGCATTGCTGACGGGCTTTTGGGCGCTTCGATTGAGTTGAAGGAAGCCAATCAGGGCGTAAAAAAAATTGTGTTAGAATATTTGAATACCTCCAATCAGGGTGGAAATCTGCAATCGGGCAATCAAACCGCGTTTATTCCTGAATTGAGGGGCGCCGACGATTATTTCAACAACGGAACTTACGAAGAGGGCTGGGTATATCGCAAACAGACCATTGGCACTCCTTTTATTATGCCACTCAGCGCATCTACGGGCGTAACGCTCAAAGATTTAATTGGGGATTTTCAGCCTAAATCTCCCGTTATGCCCGATATGATTATCAACAACCGGGTCAAAGCCTGGATGCTGGGGATTCATAGCCGCATAAGTCGGGTAAATCTCCTGACTCGCGTATCGTATTCTCAAAATTTTGGTAAATACTATTTGTACTCACGGGTGTTGTTGGCCCCCATTGAGTTGAATCAGGTATCGGTACAGCAGCAAGTTTCGTTTGCCGTGAAAAAATACACCATCAATGCCATTGTTGCGTACGACAATGCTGGGCTTCTCGAAAATAACATCGGCGGGAGTCTGGTGGTAAGAAGGGAGTTTTAATTCTGCATGGCAGGAAGAACGCTCTTTAAAATCTATTCCTAACTTTTTTCTTCTAAAAATGAATATGAAAACCATAAAATATATCAACGCTGCTTACCGACTCTGGGCTTTTATTCTGTTGGTGAGTACGGGCACTTCTTTGATGAGCCAGGCGCAAAACACCGCAAGTCCAGACTCACTCGTTTATAAAAGAAGAGTGCTGATGAGCGAAGTACTTCAAAAAGGAGTCAGAGTCAAGAAAAACAACTTTGAAGCATTATTAAAAGACAACCCTAAAGCCCTAAAAAATTTCCGAATGGGAAGTTACATCCGGCCCTTGGGACCGTTGGTGTCGATTGGCGGTATTGGATTGTGCTACGTGTCCATCAAAGGAAAGCCCGCCTCGGCGGTGGTTGAGGGCACAGTCCACAACTATACTATTCGAAGCTTACCATTGCTAGTGGCTGGAGTTGGGGCATTTGTGGGCGGTATTTGTATCATTGAGTTTTCGCACGAACTTCAATCCCAGGCGGTTAAATCCTATAATTCGAGCCTCGGTGTGAGAAAAACCACCTTTTTACAAAAAACAAAATTTGGGATTACACCCACAGGAAATGTGGGCTTTTACGCTCGTTTTTAAAACAAGCCTTTCTCCTTCAAAAAGCTACTGTGTTCATCGTTTTTTTACTGCTTGTTTAGATTTTCTTCCGTGTATTTTTGCGCGTAGCTGTACCCTATCATCCAGATTTGCCTTACTTTTTTCCCACGAAAGTCGTGGTTTTCTGTGCCTTAGTGGTATATATTTTGGTTCTTTGTCTTTTCAGAATGATATATACTCTCGGCCGCTCTTTTTTCTCATTTGTTAATGACGTCACCCGCTCCCTCTTTTTCTTCATTGCAGGCAACTCTTGACAACTTAAGTGCTGAATTAAAGTTACTGATTAAGTGCCAGACCCATGAACCAGTAGGTGCCGAAGAGCTCCATGCGATTAACTGGCCTCTTTTTTTTAAGTTGGTAAAAAACCACCGCATGATCGGAGGTTTGTATCCCAATATCAATGAAATAGAATGGCTTCCTGTGGAGGTAAAAGACCGACTCAACGCCCTCTATAATCAAAATAAGCTGCGAATGCTCACCTTCACGGCTGAGCTATTGCACATTTGTAAAATATTCCAAAAAAACGGAATCGCTTCCATTCCCCTGAAAGGCCCGTTGCTTTCGTACGTGTATCATCGGGATTTTATGCGGCGTGTGTGCCACGACATTGACTTGCTGATTGAGCCCGCGCAAATCGAAAAAGCCTATTCGATTCTCTATGATGAAGGCTACCGAATGATGGAAGAGATTTACACTACACCCAAACAAAAACAGGTGTATCTGGCCAATTTTCATCATTACTGCCTGTACCACGAAACCAAAAATATCATTGTAGAATTGCACTGGCGGCTGTTGGCGTCACAAAACATCCTCACGTTTCCGAATATAGAGTTATGGAAAAACGCATGGGTAGAGAAAATCTCTGGTATCGATATTCAACTGCTTTCCAAGCACGACAATTTCCTGTATTTGTGCGTTCATGGGGGGCAACACCAATGGAAACGGCTGTTTTGGCTCCATGATATTGCCGTTGTTTTACAAAAAGAAGAACCAAGATTTATCACCGAAGTCTATGATTTGTCGAAACAAAGGGGAATCGGCAACTACGTTTTACAGGCTCTGCAATTGGCTTCTGCGCTGTATAAAATTATCCTACCAGCATCCATTATTGAGGAAATAGCCCGCAAAAGTTCCGTGTCGCATTTGTCCAAAATAGCATTGGTGCACATGAATGCCCTACTGTCGCTTGATGAACAGGAGCCGTTTTCGTTTAAAACTCTGCGAGGAAAAGTATCTCGTTTTTTGCTGCATTATACTTCTTCATATTATTACGGAGATTTAAAAAATGTGGTTTATGAAGCAAAAGCATACTTTATAAATCCTGCCTATTGGGCGGTATTTGCTTTTCCTGATAAGGTGTTTTTGCTGAATTACGTGGCCGCCCCTTTTCTTTGGGGGTATAATTTCTTCCAAAAATTTAAGAAATCGAATTTGTAGCTGATGAGGGAGGCTGATGCAAAAGACATTCGTAAATGTTAACAAACAATTGATTTTAAATAAACGTATGTGCGCCATCAAAACTATGGGTAGTCCCATTCCATCAACCGAGGTGTAAAATTGTGTTGCTATCATTGACTCCGACGATGAATATCAATCACTTATCGGCGTGTTTGAATGAGTCAAAACGAAACATTTAACTCACCGCCTTAGACACATCCCTAAAAAGCGTAGAAATTTCTTCTGCGCTTTTTCTATTTTTGCGCCTATGAATCTTTCTGTTTACGCCCAGCAATACCGCCAAGACCTGCTTCGACGACTTGTTCCGTTTTGGACGGAATTCAGTTTGGACACGATTCATGGGGGGTATATCTGCGTGATTTCGGGAAAAGGGGAGGCGATTACTTTCGATAAATGGATTAAGTGGCATGGGCAACAAGCCTGGGCTTTTGGGAAATTATACCAACTTACCCAACGCGCGGATTTTCTCCAATACGCTCTTCAAGGAGCTGACTTTTTACTTCATTTCGGAGCCGATACCAAAGACAATTGGTGGGAAATTGTGGACTGTACGGGACGTGGCGTGTTGGATGCCTCGGATGTGGGGGCAGAGGCTGCTGCGGTGGCAGCGTGGAGTTTGGCGTATGAACTGACTGCTGAAGAAGCCTATGCCGAACCGGCCAAAAAGACGTTGATAAAAGCCGTTCGCCGCCGCGAAAAAGGGTTGCAAAAACGAAGCGAATCTATTCTCTCTGGGCGTCAGTTAAAAAATATCGGAGAATTAAGTGCTTTGGCTAAGGCCCTGATGGCATCTCAAAAGCTCATGGGCGAAAAAATATTTCGTGAAAAGGGTGAAGCGTTGTTGCACGAATTGACCAAACATTTTTGGGAGCCTCGTGCCAACATTGTGCTCGAAAATGTGTTTCCCGAAGGAGGGTATTCCGATTGTTTATTGGGCCGACGAATCCATCCGGGGCGTGTTTTTGAGGCATTCAATGCTTTTTATGAATTAACCAAAGTGCTGAACAAACGCCGCATTCGTCAGCAATTAGCGCAGCATATTTCACACCTGGCCGATACCACTTGGGACGATGCCTATGGGGGCTATTTTCATTGGCTTGATGTAAAAAGTCTGCCTGCCTCCGAGCCAGAAGCCTACTATAAATACGCATGGGTACAGCTCGAAGCTGGAACGGCCCTGTTGCGGGCCTATCAGGTATTGCAAGACCGAATCCTGCTCAAGCATTGGCAGCGAGTGAGTGATTATCTATGGCAACATTTTCGAGATAACTCTAAAGAAGGGGAGTGGGTAGGTGTGCTGAGCCGCCACGGAGAACCTCTGTTTACCCTCAAAGCTACTCCCGAAAAAAACGCTTATTATCCCATCAAAAATCTGCTAGAAAGTGCTGATTTACTGGATGTTTTAGTAGATAAGTAGGGCAGGCCTTGCGTCTGCCCCAAAACGTTGAAATAGCTTAACGTTTTGGAAAAATTTTGTTCCATCAAAACGTAATTTTCCTTCTTGTGTCGTATAATTTATTCTGGCAATTATTGCGGAGCAGAACGAGGATTTCGTAGGTGCCTACGGCCACCGATGCGCGGTGCAGGGAGGCCGTAAAGCCTTTATCCCAATACCAACCGCGTCGGATAAAGGTTTTTAGAGGCAATGGGCGTTGGGTGCCCGCGGCCATGTAGGTATGCTTAGCCGACTGGAGCATGATGTATGCCCCGTCGTCAAAGTCGCGGGTGGGGCGAATGAAATCTTTATGGTAATCAATCGTCAAGATATCTCCCTTAAAATACACCGAATCAAGAAGGAAAGGCTCTTTGGGCATCGCGGTTTCTGGGGTGGTTTCGAAAAACAAATTGGGTTGATACAACCGCTGGATTTGCCTGAAATCATCACCTGTTAAATCAAACATTTTTAATCCCAATAAATCATCGTTGTACATAGAATTGAATTCCTGAACCACCGCCGCCCGACGATTATTGACCGCTGGCGCCACGGCATAATACAAAATCAGCAGGTTGAAAACAACGCTGAGGCCGATTGTTAAAGGCAAAAGCCATTTTTTGGAATCGCGAAGCCAGTGAATCAAGAGCAGATACCCAACCACCAACAACCACGTCGGGTACATCCTATATCGGCCTTTAAACATCCCAATGAGGCCATCTCCTTCGGCGCGTTTGTAAGCCACACCGAGGGCCGTCAGGCAGATAAAAAGCAGTAAAAACAGAGCAAAAAACTGAACGTCGCTCATTTTTACAGTTACCTCAAAATGACGAATTTTTTGTCCTAAGTTTTTTAGGTCCAACGCTTTTAGCAAAAGCCACACAATACCACCCAATAGTACCGCCCCCCAGGCTACCGAACCCCATACCGCAAGGTTGGAAGGGGCGTATACATCGACATTGACCGATGAACCAACAAACGCCAAAAAGCAGGTAAGCGCGTGGCCATAACTGCTTGGGTTGGTGAGGTCTAGCCCACTAGGGGAAGCGTGAGCGCGGGTAAGACTATAAAGCAACATGGTGGCGGCAAACGCTCCTGCCGTGATGCCCGCCATTTTTTTGCGCTGCATCAGCACGAGTAAAAAGCCGCCGATGATAAAAGTGACAAGACCGTTGCCGTAGGTAAAAGTGGCGAAGAAAGAAAAAAGGAGGGCTAAAAATAGCCGGTGAAGTGTGGAAGGTGTAGCGTAAAAATAACCCGCCATCATCACAAAAAACAGCAAGCCGAAGTTGCCCAGCGAACTAGTCCCCCAAAAGATATTTTCGAATGAATGAACGCACAAAAGAATCCAACAAACAGGGATAAAATACGCAAAAGGAAGCGAACGGATAGGGGATGAAGAGGGTATTTTTTGAAAAACAAGGAACAAAATTCCCAGCTGTCCAATCCATAAACCGTTGCTTATCATCATCAACGATTTGAGGTTGACGTGCCCAGTGAGCCAATAAGAAATGAGCACCACTGAGCGCGTAAATACAATACGATGCTCCGGAAATCCAACCGTCAGCCAATCCAGTTTTTCGCGCCAGTTGGCTGATTTTTGCCATTGATCAATAATTTGTAAAACGTGCGTATCATCATAGGCCACATAATTCACGTTGAGCGAGATGGCTTGAAAAAACAATAAATACAAAATGAGCGGCAACAAACACAGCGTACGGACAACGGAACGATGCTGGAAAAGACGGTCGAAAAATTGCATACAGAAAGTTTAAAACGGCTAAAATTAGTAAGTTAGTAGCCGTGAAGGAACAGAAAAATAATAAACCCGCATACGTAAAATAGTAAAATGTTGTTTATCAGTGTTTTATATTTGATAAATGAATGCGTTATTTTCAAATAATTACCCTTCTAAATCCATCTTCAAACCTTTTTGTAAATGAAATTTTATACATTTCTACTCTTTGGCGTTTTATTGACAATGGCAGAATCCCGAGCGCAAAACCCTTACTTAGCAACCAAAAACGGGCAGTTGGAACTTACGCCAGCGGGCGCATCCTTTTTGGCAAAATTGCCACTTCACTGCATCAATACTGAATA
>JAIXPV010000160.1 GCA_027486105.1 Runella sp.
AGAAAAAGGGGCGTTTTAGTTCCGCTGGGTCGGATGGGCACGAGCGCTCGGTAGGTAGTCTTTCTTTGAATTCGGTCGATGGCCGCCGCAAGCGACCGAACACTTGGACTTTCAAAAAGAATAGCAAGCGGAAGTTTCTTGCCCGTTACTTTATAAATCTGCTGCATTACTTGTGCCGCAATCAAAGAGTGTCCACCGATTTCAAAAAAGTTATCGTCAAGATCAATATCGTTATTGTTCAGCGCTTTACGCCACACCTTGGCGACGGTCGATTCTGTCGGAGTAAACGTAGGGTTCACTTTGGGCGGTGCAGTGGCGGGCAAACTTCCCGGCAGTTGCAGGCTGTTTTTATCAATTTTTCCGTTGGGTGTCAACGGAAACTCTGTCAAAACAACGTATTGCCCAGGAATCATATAGGCGGGTAGGTAGCCTTGCAGCAATTGCCTCCAACCGGTGGGTGTCATTGGTTGTCGGTTGGGCTCCGAGGTATAAAAAGCCGCGAGTACTGTAATGTTGTTCTGAGTGACTGGCTTGACCACTGCCTGCCTTACTCCCACGTTAGCAAGCGTCATGTAGTGTTCTATTTCGCCAGGTTCAATTCTGAACCCATTGATTTTCAGTTGTTGATCAATTCGGCCAAGGCATTGAATCTCGCCGTTTTCCAAGAGTTTGCCCAGATCGCCCGTTTGATACATTTTTTGGTCGGGAAGATTCAGAATAGTATCTGGCAAAAATCGCTCAGCGGTGAGCGCAGGTTGATGCAGATAGCCCCGGCCCACGTTGTCGCCCGCAATGTATATTTCCCCCACGTCTCCGTCCGGAACGAGCTGTCGCTGCTCGTTGAGCAGGTAAATGCGGGTATTGAAAATAGGCTTTCCGATGGTAATGACTTCATCGTTATCAGAAATTTTCTTGACCGTTGCCCAGATGGTAGTTTCGGTAGGGCCGTATACATTCCAGACTTCATTGACTTTGCGCAACATCTTTTTCGACAAATCTTTCGACAGTGCTTCGCCACCGCAAATGGCTTTGAGTGGCAACGAAAGATTGTCGGCCACGTCGAGGATGCTATTCCAAACCGAAGGAGTGGTTTGTAAAACCGTAATTTTTTCGGTTTGAACGCACTCAATGATTTCCCGGGCATCTTTTGAATCTGCCGAATTGAGCATCACCATTGTTGCTCCCGAAATGAGCGGTAGAAAAAGCTCAAGGTAAAAGATGTCGAACGATATACTTGTGATGGAGAGCAGCTTATCGTCGGAGGTCATGCCAGGCGCGTGTTTCATACTCAGCAGTAGATTGACCGCATTGCGGTGTTCAATCTGAACGCCTTTGGGCTTGCCTGTGGAGCCAGAAGTATGCAGAATATAAATCAAATCACGGCTGCTTCGGGAGAGCGCTGGCTGGGTGGCTTGATAGGTTTTCAACAACGGAATGACCACCTCAATGCAGAGGGTATTGATGACTGCTTCAAACCGAGTTTTGAATTTGAGAGACGTAATCAGCGTTTTTGCGCCCCCATCTTCCAATATATAATTGACGCGTTGGGCGGGGTAATCTGGGTCAATGGGTTGAAATACCGCGCCTGCTTTTGCAATTCCCAAAATGGCCACGGGCAGATAAAGGGAGCGCTCCAGGGCCAACCCCACAATGTCGCCGTGGCAGATGCCGCTTTCGATGAGATAATGCGCAAATTGATTGGCCCTTGTCTCCAGTTCAGCGTATGACATTGTTGTCCCCTTAAAATTAATCGCCACCGCTGAAGGACAGTCTGCTGCCGTTTCGGCAACGAGTTGGTCAACGGTTTTATGGGCTGGATAGGGCGTTAGGGTGTCATTTAAGGTTTGGTAGGTTTGGCCGTCGGAAATGGGCTTCATTCCTGGCAGGTTGCGGAGTAGGATGGCTGAGTTTTCGACCACCTGTTGCAAAATAGATTCAAAATGCTGGTGTAATTGTTGAATCGTCTCGGCCTTAAACAGGTTGGTATTGTACGACCATTCAAAAATCATTTCGCGTTCAGAACCACTGGCATTCAAAAAGAATTCAAAGGTTTCGTAATGGCGCGGGTTGCTGATAAACGTGTAGGACAGCCCCTCAAAATGAACGTCGTTGGTCA
Source organism: Runella sp. (assembly GCA_027486105.1). Taxonomy (GTDB): domain Bacteria; phylum Bacteroidota; class Bacteroidia; order Cytophagales; family Spirosomataceae; genus Runella. Next base: position 2,117 of record JAIXPV010000160.1, read on the forward strand.
TACCCAAGTCTACATTGAATGAAACGGGTACGAGCGCAACGCGCGACGGGTCGCGGGGGATATTGATGAGTTTGAGCAGGCTGCCAAAAGTGATTTGTTGATGCTCATAGCAATCCAAAATGGCCGATTTTCGGGCTTTCAGATAGTCGGCAAAAGACTGGTCGGGAGAAGGAGCACTCCGCATGGGCAACATATTGACGCAGTGCCCAATGAGGTGGGTGTTGCCCGTCACCGATTGTCCAGCGGTGGGCAATCCAAAAATAATGTCATTTTGCCCAGAGGCTTTATGTAAAAAAACTTCAAATGCCGCAATAAGGGTGGTGATGAAGCTGCATCCGTTTTGAGAGCCCACTTTTTTGAGCCCCGCTGCCAGCGACGGAGCGATGGGGTAATCGCTGCGGCGGCTTGAATAAGTACGAGTGGCGGGCCGGGGAAAGTCGGTTGGAAAGTCAAAGATGGGTACGTTGTTTTTAAACTGGTTTACCCAAAACTTTTTGATGGTTGCGTACTCGTCTGTGCGTTCAAATTGCTTGCGCTCGTTGGCATATTGGGCATACTGAACCACCGCGGGTAGCGCCGGAAAGGTATTGGTTGCATAGGCCGAATACAGCTTTCCGAGATCTTGCAGTAGAATACCCAACGACCAACCGTCAAACAAAATATGATGCCCCGTGAGAGTAAACTGCCACGCATCGGGGCCTGTTTTGATTAGGTATGGCCTAAACAACGGCCCTTTAACGATGTTAAAAGGCGTATCCGCTTCAGCGTCGGCGAGGCTACGCAGGTAGGTCTCTCGAGCGGCGGGGGCGAGTTGAGAAACATCGTCTTCCGTTAGTTGGAACGACGGCGTTTCAAAAATGATGATTTTTTCTCCGTTGGCGCTGATGGTGGTCCGGAGCGATTCGTGGCGCTGGACTAAGCCAGCAAATGCCTCTCGAAAAGCGGGAACATTAAGGTCGCCTGAAAGCAGTAACGTAAACGATTCATTATAAGCCCGGTTGGCGTCATCTTCGCCGATAAGCGTAGAAATAAATATTTCTTTCTGTGATTCCGTTGCGGGGGCTGTTTTTTCAATTTCTTTCCCTTCAAAAGGGTTGTAGTCAATAGGGGTAAAGTGGTAAGCAACATTGGTCATAACTCAAATCATTTTCTTCATGGGTTCTATCTTTAAATATTTTCCAGGACGTTGAGTATCTGTAATAAACCAAGCTGGATTTCCTTCTGGATCCAGCCCAAGTTTGGCACCCATGACGGGCGGTTGGTTGTCATCTATTTGAAAGCCGACTTCTTTTTTCTTTTTCGGGACAGGAATCAGCTCGGCATCAATTAATTCCTGAACGCTTTGCTCAAATTGGGTTATTATTTGGTCAATATCATCTTTGGTGTGCGCTTCGGTAAGAAAACAGGGGAAGTTTTCCCAAATATGAATGCCTTTGGAGCGCATCAGGGCAAAAACAAGTTCATTATACGGGTATTCTTCTTTCAGTTTTATTTTCCATAACGACCCAAAATGAACGCCGTAGAGCGGAATATGGTGCCGTTGACAAACATCGTTCAGCGCCTGCACTAGATATACGGTTTTGTTGTTGAGTTCGTTTTGCAAGGCGGCTCCTTTTTCTTTCATGTATTCCAAAGACGCCTTGGCCGCTGCAAGGGCCAGCGGATGTCTTACAAACGTGCCTGCAAAATAAGTAACGCCTGCTTCGGGGATAGATTCATCGCCGTACTTCCAGAATCCACCGTCGAGGGCATCCATGAAGGCTTTTTTGCCCGCAATGGCGCCAATCGGCAAGCCGCCGCCAATCACTTTTCCGTAGGTACCCAAGTCGGCTTGGATGCCAAAAAGGGCCTGTGCTCCACCTGGATGCGCTCTGAATCCCGTAATTACTTCATCAAAAATCAGAACGCTTCCCGACTTGGCGGTTATCTGTCGGACTTTTTTTAGAAAATCAACGGGTTGGAATTCCGGGCGTCGGCTCTGGACGGGTTCTACCAACACTGCCGCTAGTTGGTCGGCTCGCTCGCTGATGATTCGTAGGCTTTCGTCGGTGCCGTAGTCGAGAATGAGCATATTTTGTACCGCTTCGGGCATGATGCCCGGGGCGGCGGGAAAGTTTTTCCCGCTTTTGGTTCCGCGTACAATCACTTCGTCGTTGATGCCGTGATACGAACCCGTAAACGCAACGATTAACGAACGTCCCGTTACGGTTCGGGCAATGCGTATTGCACCGAGTACTGCTTCCGACCCAGTGTTGCAAAGTGCCGCTCGGTCAAAACCCGTAAATTCGCAAATGAGGTCGCATACGGGTCCCGACAGTTCGTGCTGGGGGCCAATCTCGTAGCCTTTGTCCATCTGCTCTTTAATGGCCCGGGTCAAGACCTCGGGTTGGTAGCCCAGCATATTGGAGCCAAACCCGTTGAGTGCGTCGATGTATTCGTTGCCGTCAATGTCATTTACCTTGCTTCCTTTGGAACTGCTGA
>JAIXPV010000787.1 GCA_027486105.1 Runella sp.
ATTAAAAAAAAGAAAAAACGCTCCCACATTTCGGTAAAGAATAATACAAATAATCCTTTTGGGTGCCCAAATACTGTTTTTTCAGTCATAAAACGGTTGGTTTAGCTTGTTGAAATGAATAGGTTATAAACGTCATTAAATGATTTGTGGTAACCGAACAAAGTACATTTGAAATGCTTGACTCTGTCGGTTACCACAAAAGTATAAAAAAAGCCCTATTTGTTGAATATTGGCGATAAGTTGCTTATTTCCAGCCCCCCCCCAATGACCGATAAAGGTGTATAAGGGAGTAATATTGCCGCTTACGAACGTCAATCAACTCTATTCTGGATTGTAGCGCATTTTTACGGTTTAAAATAACTTCCAAATAGGTAGCACGACCCGTCGAAAATAATTCGGAAGCCGTTTGGATAGATTTTGTCAACACATCGGCTTCCGAGGTTTTGAGGGCGTGAAGTTTCTCCAGATTATTAATGAGCACCAGTTGGTTGTACACTTCAAAGTAGCAGTTCAACATACTACGCTGATAATTGTAAAGCGCTTCCACCTGTGCCGCACGCGCAGTTTTGAGTTCTGCTTTCAGCGCACTTTTATTAAACAACGGAGCCGTTAGGCCACCGATGATGTTGTACGCAATAGATTGTGGTGTGATTAAAAACTCAGGACGAAACGACTGAAATCCCAAAACCCCTGTCACATTTAGTGACGGATAAAAGGCGGCTTTTGCAATGAATACATGGGCTTTAGTGGCCGTTAATTCATATTCTGCCTGCTTCACATCGGGCCGATTTTTGAGTAATTCTACCGGAACTCCCGCTCTGACCAGCCCTGGCAAAGGAGTCGTAAATCGCGATTTGTTTCGGCGTATGGGCTGCGGGTAGCGTCCTAGCAGGAAGTTGATTCGGTTTTCTATTTCTAAAATACGTTGCAACACTTCCACTTCAATACTTTTAGAATTAAGCACCTGCGCTTCAAACTGCTTCACAGCCAGCTCGTTGGCACGGCCAGCATCTTTCTGAATTTGGATAATACTCAACTCATTGTTTTGCAGAGTGATGGTTTCGCGAATAAGGTCTAATTCATTCTCAAACGCCAGTAGTTCATAATACAACAGTGCAATGTCGGCCACTAGGTTGGTGAGCACAAAGTTGCGGCCTTCGACCGTCGATAAATAGCGCGCCAAGGCGGCTTCTTTGCGCGTGCGCAATTTCCCCCAAATGTCAATCTCCCAAGAGCTTTGTAAGCCAACGGTAAAATCGGGTAGGTATTCGGGGATTCTCTGGTTCTCAGAAATATTATTGGAGAAATTGGTGTCGTAATTTCCAATTCCGTCCATGGTGTATTTCCCAAACCGGCGTTGCCCCGTCGAGCCCCCCCCCGACACAAAAGGGAGCGTCAATCCTTTGGCTTGCTCTACCTGCGCCCGGCCCATTTCGATGCGCTGAAATGCGATACGCACGTCGATATTGTTTTGCAGGGCGGTATCAATCAGCGCCGTGAGCGTCGTGTCTGAGAAATAGTTTCTCCAATGAATATCGGCCGAATTTCCCTCTTTTTGCGCAACCGGATATGCATCAGGCATGGGCGTGAGCGCAGGCAGTTGTTCTGGTGTTTTTAATAATTTACACCCTGTAATTAAAAAAAAGAGGGTACAAACAAGAACGGTGTTTTTATATTTATAGGGTAGGTTACGCATCAATTTCCTGATTTAAGTAAATCTCTTTCTTTTTCTTTGGGGTGGAAAAACGTTCGGAAAGGGTAGCAAAAATGACGTACAACCCAGGGATAATGATAACCCCGAAGATGGTTCCAAAAAGCATCCCTCCTGCGGCGGCCGTTCCGATGGTACGGTTTCCGATTGCGCCTGCTCCCGAGGCCATCATGAGTGGAATCAGTCCTGCAATAAACGCAAAGGACGTCATCAAAATAGGCCGCAAACGAGACGCCGCTCCTTCGATGGCCGCCTGCAAGGGTTTCATGCCTTCGTCGCGTTTGAGAATCGCAAACTCTACAATCAGAATGGCGTTTTTTCCGAGCAATCCAATCAACATGACCAGCGCCACCTGCGCGTAAATGTTGTTTTGCAATCCTAAAATGGCCAAGAAGAAAAACGCCCCAAATATCCCCGTAGGCAGCGACAAAAGCACCGGCAGCGGCAACAAAAAGCTTTCATATTGAGCCGCAAGTAGCAGATAAACAAACACTAAACAGATGATGAAAATATAAATGGCTTGGTCGCCCGACAGGATTTCGTCGCGCGTCATACCAGACCACTCGTACGTATAGCCCTTGGGTAGTTTTTGAGCCGCTACTTCTTGTATCGCCTTGATGGCATCGCCACTACTGAAGCCCGGAGCGGCATCTCCGTTGATCATGGCCGCCGTAAACATATTATATCGTGTAAGCTGCTCGGGGCCATACACGCGCTCCATTCTGACAAAAGCCGAGTAAGGCACCATTTCGCCTTCGGTATTTTTAACGTACAATTTGAGCAGGTCGTCGGGTTGCATACGGTACTCGGGCGAGGCCTGAACCATGACTTTGTACATTTGTCCAAAACGAATGAAATTGGTAGCGTAAAAACTACCGATAAGCGATTGTAGGTTGTTCATGGCGTTGTCAACTGAAACGCCTTTTTGGGCGGCTTTTTCGTTGTCAACGTGAATCAAATACTGCGGAAAGCTCGCATCATAACTCGTAAAGGCATTGACTACTTCGGGGCGTTTGTTGAGTTCTTCAATAAACGACTTTGTTACTTTTTCCATCGCTTGCAAGTTACCACTTCCCGTACGGTCTTGAAGGCGAAACTCAAACCCACTGGCGTTTCCGTAACCCGGCACGGCAGGAGGAGGAAAAAACTGAATGTCCGCGTCTTTGATATGTTTGGTTTTTTCAGTCAATAAAGCAATAACGTCATCGACCGATTCCTTACGGTTTTCCCAAGGTTTAAGGTTCATCATCCCCATCCCAAACGACGCTCCCGCCCCATCGGTCATCAGACTAAAGCCAGACAAAGTCGAAATAGACTCAACGGCGTCGAGTTTTAGGCTCACTTTTTCAATTTCGTCCACTACGGCCTCGGTCCGTTCGAGGGTAGCCCCCGAAGGCGTCGTGATATTGGCATAAATCGTTCCTTGGTCTTCTGTCGGGATAAAGCCCGAGGGCAAAAACAGGTTAGTACCCCACGTAGCCGCAATGAAGAAAATGAGCATGGCGAAGGTCACCACGCGGCGGTTGGCAATGGCATTGATAAGCGATTTGTAACGGTCTGATACGCCGTTGTACCAATTATTGAAGCCATCGAAGAAACGAGTGAGCAACGTGGCTTTTTGGCCGTGGTGGCTTTTTAGCATGATGGCACAAAGCGCAGGTGTGAGCGTAAGCGCGTTGACCCCCGAAATCACAATCGAAATGGCCATCGTAATCGAGAACTGACGGTAGAAAACCCCCGACGGGCCGTCCATGAAAGCTACGGGCACAAATACGGCGGTCATTACAAACGTAATGGCCACAATGGCCCCGCTGATTTCGTTCATGGCTTCGATGGTGGCTTCTTTGGCGTTGAGTCCTTTTTCTTCCATTTTGGCGTGAACCGCCTCAACAACGACAATGGCGTTGTCGACCACAATACCGATGGCCAATACCAAGGCAAACAACGTAAGGAGGTTGATCGAAAACCCAAACATCTGCATAAAGAAAAACGTACCAACGAGGGAGACGGGCACCGCTAAGGCGGGAATCAGCGTAGAACGGAAGTCTTGAAGGAAGATAAACACCACCAACGCCACCAAAATAAAGGCTTCAACCAGGGTTTTGATTACTTCGTGGATGGAAGCATCCAAAAAGCGCGATACGTCGTAGCTAATGGTATATTTCATACCCGGAGGAAAGGACTTCTGCAACTCCGTCATTTTGGCTTTCACGTTGGCAATCACCTGACTAGCGTTGGAGCCTGGTCGCTGTTTGAGCAAAATCGCTGCCGAAGGACGTCCGTTTTCTTTCGACAACACGTTGTAGTTGAGAGAACCGAATTCAATATCGGCAATATCTTTGAGGCGTAAAATATCACCGCTAGGATTTGCCTTAATGATGATGTTCTCGTATTGTTCTTGTGCCGTAAATTTCCCAGTATAGCGAAGTACGTACTGCAACGACTGCGACTTTCGCCCCGAGCTTTCCCCAATTTTCCCAGGGGCGGCCTCCACGTTTTGGTTGCGGAGCGCCATAATCACATCGTCGGCCGAGACGTTGTATACGGTCATGCGGTCGGGCTTGAGCCATACGCGCATGGAGTACTCCCGTTGCCCCATGATGTTGGCAAAACCCACCCCGTCGACGCGCTTTAATTCAGCCACGACGTTGATGTCGGCAAAGTTGTACAAAAACTCTTCGTTGGCGGTGGTATCTTCGCTCAAGAGGTTAATGTACATCAACATACTGTTGACCTCTTTTTCGGTCGAAACCCCCGCTTTGATTACCTCCTCGGGCAATTCGTCGAGCACTGTCGCTACCCGCGTCTGAACGTTTACGGAGGCCAAATCGGGATCGGTGCCAACTTTAAAATAGACCTGTATGATACTAGTACCGTCGTTGCCCGATACCGAGGTCATGTAGGTCATCCCTGGCACCCCGTTGATGGCCCGTTCGAGCGGTGTTACCACTGCTTTGGAACAGGCTTCAGCGTTGGCGCCCGTGTATTTGGTGGTTACCGTCACAGCTGGAGGGGCAATGTCGGGATATTGGGTCACGGGCAATTGGGTCATGGCCAAAAGCCCCAGTAACGTAATAATCAAAGAAATAACAATAGACAGGACGGGCCTGTGAATGAATGTATTAAACATGGTAAAATTCCTTTAAGGTGAGACAACATTGAATGAACAGGCCAGTTATTGCTGTTCCAATTGCGCAATAATCTGCCTTAAAGGAACCATCTGGGGCTCAACCTGCATCCCTACTTTCATATCCTGAATGCCTTCATAAATGATTTTATCATTCATGCTCAAACCAGATTCAA
>JAIXPV010000269.1 GCA_027486105.1 Runella sp.
CATTCTTTGGTTTTATAGACAATCGTCCGTACAAGCGGAATATAACCCAGCAATCCCCTTGCGGAGCGTTTGCGGGTTTTGAACAGTTTCTTGGCCAATTGTTGCGTGATGGTACTTCCGCCGCCGCGCTCGCCGCCTTTTAAAATACCAATGGCTACTCCCATCAGTGCCCGTGAGTCAATGCCCGAGTGCTCATAAAAACGGGCATCCTCGGTCGCAATGAGGGCTTTTACAAGATTGGGAGAAAGGCTGTCGTAGTCAATGGGAGTACGGTTTTCGGTGTAAAACTTTCCAATCAATTGCCCATCAGAAGAATAAATTTCGGAGGCTTGGGCTACCTTTGGGTTTTGCAAATCTTCGACGCTAGGCATACTACCACACAACCACAAAAAGTTGGTTTCGACGCAAAAAATGTAAAAAGCAAATGCAGCGGTCCCGTAGATAAAGGCTTTCCATGTCAGGATTACGGGGCGGTAATAGGGCGAATTTACGTCTACCCGAGAATAAAATTTTCTTTTTAACGAAGTACGGTACGCCTGTAGGGTATTGCTCCAGTTTTCAAGCCGTTCGTTGCCCACTATTTTACCTAATAAATTGTAAAATAATGCCAGCAACAGACCGAAAACCCGTTTTACAGGAGCAATGAGTTTTTGCCAAATCACGTTCAGTTTCTCCAAAAATTCACGCATAAATCAATGCATAATGGGTTTGAGCGTCAAAGATAGCTTTTTTGGTAGATACGAAAAAACGAAGTGATTTTCCGAATAGTCATTATGTGGTTAAGACTTGGTCTGAAGGTGGTCGTTAGGTGGTTAAGAATTGGTATTATTGAGCGCCCATGACCAATTCATGACAACCCATCCTCCACTATCCATGTTGCAGTGGAACCAAATTGACCGAGACCGATAAGGTGTGTTTACCAGAACTGAAAATGATGCCTTTGAGCGGGGCAATGTCGCCGTAATCCCGTCCGTAGGCCGTAATAATATGCCTTTCCTGCGGAATTATGTCGTTGGTAGGGTCAAATTCGCACCAACCCATGTTAGGAATATAAACCGACAACCATGCGTGGGAAGCATCCGAACCTTGCAATTTTTTCTTGCCAGGCGGGGGTAAAGTTTCAATATATCCACTTACATAACGCGCCGGAAACCCCATGCTTCGTAGGCAAGCAATGGCCAAATGGGAAAAATCTTGACATACACCCTTGCGCTCTTTCAGGACGGTTTTGAGGGGTGTATTTAGGCTGGTGAAATTAGAAACAAAAGCAAATTCAGTAAATATTTTATGGCATAACCTCCGCACGCAGTCGTATAGAGGAAGTGTGTCGGCAAAACAATCACGGGCAAAATCCCTGATTTCATCGTCCCACGTAATAAACGGACTCGGCAACATATACTGAAGCAGTTCTGCTTTCAATAAATGGGTATTCCAAACGTAGTTGCGTGCTTCCTGGCAGGTCATAGAGAGGCTTTCTGACAAAATGGTTTTTGGGAAACTTTCCACGACACTTTCGGCCACAACCTCCAGTTCTTTATGCGAAACATCAATAGAAAAATAATGTAAGGTATTGCCAAAAAAATCAGTTCGCGGAACTACCTCAACGGGATGGGGCGTGATGTGGAGTGAAAAAGAATGACAAAGTTGCCCCTTCATGGTCTGGGGTTTCAGGCAAACCAAACTGTGGTAGGTATTTACGGGTACTACATATTTATAGTGCGTCCGATGCGTGAGCTTATACTTCATGAATGTCGTTGTTATCCGTTCCTTCCAATAAAACATTTTGAATGACGGTATGCATGAAATACAAATGGGTCAAACTGAGCGTAACTGACGAAATCAAATCGGTAACCTCCGACAACAAACCATCTAATTTTTCTCGAAATAGGGTGCTGGGTTGACAGACGGTTAGTTTGGATATATCGGCGAGTTTGATTTTAGCAGACGCCTCCAAAACGGCTTTTTCGGCTTGATTTAAACGGTCGGATTGGGCATTTTTAGGAAGTTGACTTAGGCAATCCGACAACATATCTAGCTGATACACCAATGAATAGGGGAGCTTATTGTCCAATAAAACCATGTCAAGGGTAGCTTCTAAATTAAAGCTTGTTTTATAAATCTGACGGTAATGAACCAACAGGTGTTGATTGGTCAATAGGGCTTCAATGAGTTCACTTTCAATGTTTTCGTCATTTTTAAAGCTGAAAAAAGAGCGAATAATGCTGATGCGAGAAAGAACACGTTCTACGAGTTTTCCCGCTTCCAACAGATAGTAGCCGTTGTCGCGCGGCATGGATTCAGAAATAATGCCGTAGAAAGTAAACAGGCGAATGTGCAGTTTGTCCAGCACTTTTTGAAAACCGTTGGGATTTTGAATGTCGGCGTTGACGACCTTTTTTTGACTGTTTTCAATTAAGTTAATAATCCGCCGGGTATCGTTGTTCCATTTGTCGCTTACGCTAATGACGGCCTGCAAAAATGAACTCAAATGCGAGGCCACTGAGCCTGATTTTTGGGCGTTCCGTATCAATTCAATGATTTCTACGTACGGATTTTCGCGAATTTCTTCATTCTTTTCGTCCGTAAAGCCTGGATACGTAAAAGTCAGGTGGGTAATGGATTGCAACAAAATATCGATATACTCTGATTTGTAAGAACCCCGGAAAGCAACGTTTTCGTTGAGTGCGTTGATAACGATGGTCAAAAACTTAGTCAGTGCCATGGTGCGTTCGCTGTAGCGCCCTACCCAAAATAGGTTTTCGGCAGTACGGCTCGGCAGCGAAGTATGGTGAATGACTGGCAGGGATTTAGGAACAACAATTTTGCTCTTGACCTCGGGCATCGTGTCCGAAACAATCCAAGTGTCTTTGGAAATTCCGCCGTATTGATTTGAAATGATGTACCGGCCTTTTTCGGCCGAACTGCGCGTCAAACCGCCCTGCATTACCTGATAGTCATTGCCGTCGGAGACCAAAAAAGCGCGGAGCGAGGCCAAGCGAGGTTCGATTTTTCCATCAATCAGCGACGGGGTAGTTGAAAGACTCACCTCCTCCTGCGCCACATATTCATGCGGATTTTGGAGAATGGCGTTTCTGAGGTCGTTGAGCTGTTCGTTGGTCAACAGACGCCCGTACATTGACCTAAATTTTTGTTTACGATTGGCTTTTTTGATAATTAATCGGTGAAGATTGGCCAACACAAAATTGAGTTCTTTGGGTTGGCCGCACCACCAAGTCGCAATCGACGGCATGATGAGTTCTTCCCCCAAAAAATAGCGGCAAGTAATGTTCATAAAGGCCAAAAAGGCGCTGTTTTCGAGCACACTTGCCCCCGGTGGGTTTAGCACCGTAACATTGCCCGAGCGAATGACGTGCAACAACCCCGGTACACCCAAGCGTGAATCTTCTCGCAGTTCGAGTGGGTCGCACCAATCGTCGTCAACGCGGCGTACAATGACATCCACGCGCTCCAAACCGTCGATGGATTTCAACCAAACGTAGCCGTTGCGGACCAATAAGTCGTCGCCTTGGGCCAGCGTATAGCCTAAGTAGGAGGCCAAATAAGCGTGTTCGAAATAGGTTTCGTTGTTGGAGCCAGGGGTAAGGTAAACAATATTAGGATTTTCTTTGCCCCGATTAGCAAATCCTGCGACGGTTTGACTAAAATGATTGAAAAAAGGGGAAAGCCGATTGACAAACATTCCCTCGGTCAATTCGGGCAACAATTTGCTCATAATACGGCGGTTTTCGAGCGTATAGCCTGCCCCAGAAGGAACTTGCGTGCGGTTATCGACGAGCCACATCCGGCCATCGGGGCCCCTCGCCATGTCGGCAGCGTACAAAATCAATTGATTTTGGGAAGGGATTTTTATATCAAAACATGGTCGACAAAAACCCGTATTGTCAAACACCAATTCGGGAGGTAAAATATCATCTTTAACCAATTTTTGGGGGCCATAGATGTCTTTCAGCATCAAGTCGAGCACCAATGCTCTTTGTTTGAGGCCTCTTGAAATATGATCCCATTCCTTTTGCTCGATGAGAAAAGGAATGGGGTCGAGTTGCCAAGGACGGTTCAGACCATCGGAGCTGTCATAAATATTGTACGTAACACCGTTTTCCCGTAACCTGTTAATAATCTCCTGATTGCGAACTTCCAATTCTTTGATTCCCAGTCGTTCGAGTGACGCAAATAGCGTTTGCCAATGGGGCTTAACGCGACCATCTGAGCCGATGGTTTCGTCGTAGGAATTGATTTCCTGTTGATACGATTGGAATAAATCAAGAGTGGTGCCAGTGTGCATTAGGGATAGGTTACGAATAATATCAAAAAGGTATCACGGCCCTAAATTACTACTTTGCGCGCCAAAATCTTCTTAAATCCAGCGTATTTGGGTATTCAGGATTGATTAACTCAATCGGGGTATCAATTTTTAGGTCTTTCTTGCTTTCGGCTACAAACCGCGAAATGGTGGAAGTAGCCTGTTGAACGGGTACTGATGCTTCCTGATTTTCGTTGGAGGGTGTGTGCCCAAAGCCCCAAAAACGACTGATTTTTCGGGATTCGGCTTCGTAACTATTGACGGGATAAGTGTCAAAACTGCGGCCTCCAGGGTGCGATACAAAATAAGTGCAGCCCCCCAATACGCGGTTGTTCCAAGTATCTACCACGTCAAATACCAGCGGTGCATCTACCCCAACCGTGGGGTGAAGTGCCGACGGCGGGTTCCAGGCTTTGTAGCGTATGCCAGCCACAAATTCACTTTTGACGGCGGTACTGCGGAGCGGAACCCGACAGCCATTACAAACCAAAATGTGCCGGTCTTGCACAAAACCGCTTACTTTTACCTGTAAACGCTCAAGCGAAGAGTCAACAAAACGGGCTGTTCCTGAGCTAGATAGTTCTTCGCCAAGCACGTGCCAAGGTTCGATACCGAGTCGAATTTCGAGTTGCATATTGTCGACGGTGATGTTTCCGTAATGCGGAAAACGGAATTCAAAGAAAGGATCAAACCACGAAATATCGAAGGCATACCCCGCATCTTTGAGGTCGTTGACTACGTCGACCATGTCGAGGTAAGCAAAGTGTGGCAACAAAAAACGGTCGTGCAATTCGGTGCCCCACCGAATCAGTTTTTTCTTGTAAGGTTGTTTCCAGAATTTGGCAATCAATGCCCTTACCAACAAGGTCTGCACCAAGTTCATGTGCTTATGAGGAGGCATGTCAAACGCCCTGAACTCCAAAATTCCTAGCCGCCCCGTAGAGGAATCGGGTGAGTATAATTTGTCAATGCAAAATTCCGTCCGGTGGGTATTGCCCGTCACATCCACCAATAGGTTTCGGAATATTCGGTCGACCATCCAAAACGGAACTTCTCCATTATCGGGTATTTGGTCAAAGGCAATTTCGGCTTCGTACAAGCGCTCGTCGCGGCCTTCGTCGATGCGCGGCGCTTGGCTCGTGGGGCCAATAAACGAACCCGCAAACAAATAACTAAGCGCTGGGTGATGCTGCCAATACGTAATCAAACTGCGCAGCAAATCAGGCCGGCGAAGTACGGGACTGTCGGATGGGGTAGCACCTCCGATGGTGACGTGGTTGCCACCGCCCGTGCCAGTATGCCGCCCATCCACCATAAACTTATCGGTACCGAGACGGGCAAAAAAGGCCTCTTCATACAGTGCACTGATGTTGTCGACCAATTCTCCCCACGATTTGGAAGGATGAATGTTGACCTCGATCACACCTGGGTCTGGAGAGACAATCAGTTTTTGTAAACGATAATCCGACGGCGGCGTGTAGCCTTCAATCCGTACTGGAATTTGGAGTTTTTCGGCGGTAGCTTCAATGGAAGCCATCAAATCCAAGTAATGCTCTAAGTATTCGGTAGGAGGGAGAAACACATAAACAATGCCGTCGCGCTCCTCCACCGTAAGGGCCGTTTTGAAGGTATCGACCTCATAGACTACCGTTTTGTCGGCTTCTTTCTCGTCGGCTTTTTTTTCTGATTCCGCCTTTTTGATCGGAGAAGCTGGTGCTTTATAGTCGGGGGCGATGGTGCCGTAGCGATTTTCAACCACGCTTCCGTATTCACCCAACGGCGGCAAATCCTCAAACGGGCTCCGCTCGATGGGGTCTTCGCGCTTGTCTTTGGAGACTTCAGGTAGTGATTCCAAAGGTAAACGTAATCCCACGGGAGAATTTCCAGGGATTAAAAAGCAATGATTGCGCCTAAACTGCCACACGCAACTTGTCCATGCCTGCGTCCGCCAATCCCATTTGATGGGTAAAACGTAGCCTGCGGGGTTATTTAAGCCTTTTTCCAACAATTTTGCCAACGTCTGGCGTTCAACCGAATCTTTCAGATTGACGGCCAACGGGTCGATATTGACAGGAAGTTTTCCTTCCTCCAAGGCCCAATAAATGGGGTCTTCGTAGGTGGGTGTTAAATTATTTGGATTGATTCCGAGGTATTTGGTTAGTTCAGAGGCAAATAATTCAGCATCTCTGAACGTAAATTTGGGCCCATCTTCTTTGGCCACCAATGCGTCGTTTTTCCATAACGTTTGGCCATCTTTGCGCCAGTAGAGGGCGTATTGCCAACGCGGGAATAACTCCCCAGGGTACCATTTCCCTTGTCCAAAATGAAGTAACCCGCCGTGTGCAAACCGATTTTTGAGACGGAGGGCCAAGTCATAGGCCAATTTACGTTTCAGTGGGCCATCGGCGGTGGAATTCCATTCGGGCGATTCAAAATCATCAATAGAAACAAAAGTCGGCTCGCCGCCCATGGTGAGTCGTACGTCGCCTTCTTGCAAATCTTTTTCTACCATATTTCCTACCTGCATGATGTTTTCCCACTGTTCTTCGGTGTAGGGTTTGGTCACGCGCGGGTCTTCGTGGATGCGATAAACGTGGTTATCAAACTCAAACGTTACCTCACACACGTCGGTTGCTCCCGTTACGGGGGCAGCGCTGGCGTAGTCTGGTGTGCAGCACAGCGGAATGTGGCCTTCACTCGCAAAAAGCCCCGAAGTAGGGTCAAGTCCAATCCAGCCTGCGCCCGGCACGTAGGCCTCGGCCCAAGCGTGTAAATCAGTGAAGTCAGCTTCGGGGCCTGAAGGGCCGTCGAGTGATTTAACGTCGGAGGTAAGCTGTACCAAATAGCCCGACACAAAGCGCGACGCGATACCCAAATGCCGAAGAATCTGCACCAACAGCCAAGCCGAGTCCCGGCAGGAGCCACTCAGACTGCTGAGGGTTTGTTCGCAGGTCTGAACGCCGGGTTCCATACGAACATTATAAAAGATGTCTTTGAAAAGTTTTTGGTTGAGATATACCAGATAATCAACGGTTTTGATGTCGGTCGTAATCTTGTTTTTCTCAATCCAATCCATCAACATTGGCCCTGCTTCACGCGCCTCCAGATAGGGCGTTAGTTCATTTTTGAGGAGTTTGTCGTACTGAAATGGAAACTTTTCAGCGTATTCTTCCACAAAAAAGTCAAACGGATTGATAACTTGCATCTTGGCAATCACCTCCACTTCGATGCTTAGTTCGGTCGTTTTTTCGGGAAAAACCACCCGTGCTTGATAATTGCCGAAGGGGTCTTGTTGCCAGTTGATAAAATGGTTTTTGGGAGAAATCTTAAAGGAATATCCTTCAATCGGGGTTCGCGAGTGAGGGGCGGGGCGCAACCGAAAAATGTGCGGTGAAAGGCTCACACTTCGGTCGAAGATGTATTTAGTTTTGTGAGAAATAGCAACTTTTATCGACATATGCAATCAATTGGATACAAACTTTGGACGATTTATGTAAAAAAAATCAAAAATGTGGTTAAAAGTAAATTAACCAATAAAAAATCATAGATTCTCTTGAAAGGTGTATAATATATTGATTTTTTATCCCTAAATGTAAACGTATATATTCATACACTGGTGTTTTGTGAGACTAAAACCCTAAATTTTTCAAAAAGTCTTCGCAGGAGCTACTATTGATGGGGGTAGAGTAACCCTTGGGTTTTGGGGACTTTACTTATTCAGTGTAAGGAAAGACAAAAGTATAAAACCCCATGAAGCAGCTGTTCTTATTATTACTGATATTTGGTTTTTACGTCAGTATCGCCCAAAAACTCAGCATTGACCCCACCGTTACGTACCAAACCATGCACAGTTTTGGGGCTTCGGATTGTTGGTCCATGCAGATGGTGGGCCGATATTATCCAGTTGAAAAACGCAATAAAATTGCCGAACTACTTTTTAGTAAGGAGCTTGATGCCGCTGGAAACCCCAAAGGGATTGGGCTGTCGATGTGGCGCTTTAATATAGGTGCTGGAAGTACAGAACAAGGCACGGGCAGCAAAATCACCAACGAATGGCGCCGAGCGGAGTGTTTTTTGGAAAATGGGAAATATGATTGGAATAAACAACAGGGGCAACAATGGTTTTTGGAGGCCGCCAAGCGCCACGGGGTAGATTTTACGCTCGGTTTTCTCAATTCTGCACCCGTTTCGATGACCAAAAACGGGCTAGCCATTGGCAGCGGCACTCTGGGCGAATGGAATTTTGACAAATCAAAAATGAATGATTTTGCCGATTTCCTGGCCCAAGTTTCGGCTAAGTTTA
>JAIXPV010000338.1 GCA_027486105.1 Runella sp.
AGAGTTTATCGGGATGCTTACCGTACCGCTTTTTTATAAAACATTATTAGGCGATGACCCCCGCAACGCCCTTGTGCTGGCGGGCGTTTGTATGCTGTTGGCTGCGGCTTCTTGTTTTTTGGTGAAAGAAGCGAAATCATAGCTTAAAAACTTACTCAAGCGTAAAAAGCCCCAATAGCATCATACTATCTATTGGGGCTTTTTCGTAATCATAACTTAGTTATCCGATTCTTGGTCTACTTTCTATTAAAATTATACCCCAACGTCAGGAAGAAAATACGGGATTCTGTACCCGCGTAAGGCTTTATGCCACCTTCCGAAAAGCCCTGATTCAAGAAGTCATTTAAGTAATATTGCACTTTTAACCCAAACCCATTTTTAGCCTGAAATCCGACAAAAACGGCAGGCATAAACGCGTTGGTACGGTTGCTGAACCATTCGTTAAACTTATCAACCTTCTCGCCATTGATAAAATCTTTTTGTTTGTAATTGATGGCAAAACCCGCTTCGGCTCCCCCATACACGTAGAAGTTACGTAAATCTCCGATTTTAATCCCTACCGGAATTCCCACCGCATACACCCGTTGTTTGGTTTTAAACTTATCGGTTTTGACCGTTCCTACAATCTCTTCTTCCGTAATCATTCCGATATTGGTCAGATTCAATCCCCCAAAAACCCCGAAATGATTTCCCAAGTCCAGATTGGCATTGGTACCTAAGTTAAAAAAAAGCGTAAAACGCGGAATACTTCCCACTTCTTTGCCGTTGCGAGTTACTTGAGAAAACGACAAAAGTGCGCCGTTTCCTCCCTGTGTATAATAAATCTTCGACGATTTTTCCTTGGCTGAATCTTCAACGCTGTCCTGGGCAATGGCAGCTACGGAAGTCAAAAAAGCGATGGCGAAAATGATTGTTTTCATGGCTGTTGATTTTTTATGGTTAAGAATGATTTTCGTAAACAAGATGCAAGCTACAGGTCAAATGGTGACGGAATTGAGGATAAATGGGTAAAAAAAAGGACGAACGTCCCAAATTCTCTCCTCGACGGTAAAGCTGTTTTTAATACTTCACCTTAAAAAAGATTTTCCTAGGCGTAGGCCTCGTGGGCCCTAAAACCGTGTTTTTCGCTTTGTCGACATTAAAATCGAATATAAACTTTTTTAGATTTGCGATTTTTAATAAATACTCCTAACTTTGCAGCCCATTTTGATAGACAAGTGAAAGCGCTAACACAGTACGACATAGGCATTTACGGTTTAAAAGACAAGCAGTATGTCTATAATTTTGAATCAGGTCGCGAATTTTTCGAGGCACTGGAGCAAGAATTAATTGAAAATGGTCATTTTACAACACATTTGACCATCGACAAGTCTACTACGATGCTGATTCTTAATTTTAGCATTGCAGGAGTCGTTGAGTTGGTGTGTGACCGCAGTCTCGAAGTTTTTGAAGAGCCGATTGATTTAACCGAAAAGCTCATTTTAAAATTTGGAGACCATGATGAAATACTGGCCGAAGACATTGAGCTTATCCGCCACGAAACGGTTAAAATCAACGTTGCCCAGTACATTTTCGATTTCATCGCGCTTTCATTGCCCATGAAAAAACTCCATCCGCGCTTCAGAAATGAAGAGACTGAAGACGAGGAAGAAGAAGGAATTTTGGTGTACCAGTCGGGAGAAGAAAGCGAAGAAAAAGCCACCGATACCCCCGATAACGAAGCGATAGATCCACGCTGGGCCGCTTTACAAAAATTAAAAGGAAAAGAATAAGCATTTTTTTAGAGTAACCATAGATAACGAACAAACAATAAAGACATAAAGCAATGGCACATCCCAAACGAAGACATTCAAGCACTCGCCGCGACAAACGCCGTACACACGACGCACTCCAGGGTAAAGCACTTTCAACTGACCCAACAACGGGCGAAGTACATTTGATGCACCGTGCGCACGTATTTGAAGGAAATTTGGTTTACAAAGGCAAAGTTGTGGTAGAAGGCTACAAGCAAGTCTAATTCATAACTCTCTGTATGTGAAAGCATTTTATGGCAACTTATAGATAAAGTTGTTATGAAATGCTTTTTTAGTATCGGTTATCTGCTATTTTTACAGCCTCATTTTGAGTATAACGATACCTTCTTGATACCCAATACCTCTAAAGAATAATGAAAATAGGAATAGACGCAATGGGAGGGGATTTTGCCCCCGATGCTATAATAGAAGGAGCCGTCAATGCAGCATCCCAATTACCTTCAGATATCCAGATTGTATTGATTGGGAAGCAGGATGTAATCAACGCGTTACTGGAAAAATATAATTATCAGGGCAATCAGATTGAAGTTGTACATGCCGAAGAGGTCGTTGAAATGGGAGAACACCCTACAAAAGCGCTCTCTCAGAAGCCCCATTCAAGCATCTCAATTGGATTTAAGTTGTTGAAAGACAAGCAATTAGATATTTTTTGTGGGGCAGGAAACACCGGTGCCATGCACGTAGGGGCACTCTTCAGCATCAAAGCAATTGAAGGAATCATCCGCCCAGCTATTGTAGGATTTGTTCCTCAAAAAAAAGGTGGCCACGCCGTCATGCTTGATATTGGCGCCAATGCCGACTGCAAACCAGAAGTATTGGAGCAATTTGGTGTAATAGGCTCTATCTTCGCCCAGCAAACTTTCCAGATTGAACGCCCACGCGTGGCTTTAATGAATATCGGGGAAGAAGAGCAGAAAGGCTCGGTAGTAGCGCAGGCCGCTCACCAACTTTTAAAAGACAATACCCGAATTCATTTTGTGGGCAACATGGAAGGCGGCGATATGTTTGACGACAAAGCCGACGTCATCGTCACCGATGGATTTACGGGCAATGCCCTTTTCAAGTTGGCTGAATCTTTTTATGATGTTGCCAAAGAGCGCGGTATTCAGGATGAGTTTATTGATAAAATGAATTATGAGTCAGTCGGCGGCAGTTCCATCATCGGAGTCAATGGTAACGTCATGATTGCACACGGAATATCCTCGGCCATCGCCATCAAAAATATGATTACCTGGGCGCGTAAACAAGTGGAATCACACGCCTACGTTCAGATTGCAAAAGCCCTAAGTTAACACTGCGTTAGCTGTTACCCGTTTGCCGTGGTCTGAATTTAAAAAGTAGACTTACGATTAACCGAGACACAGATAACTAATAACTTTTACGAAGTAAAAAATGAGTCAAATTCGAGCTGCTATTACGGGGATACAAGGATACGTACCCGACTACATTTTGACCAATGTAGAATTGGAAAAAATGGTTGATACCAATGACGAATGGATAACCGCCCGCACAGGTATCAAAGAACGTCACATCCTCAAAGGAGAAGGCCTAGGCACTTCTCACATGGCAGCTGAAGCAGTAAAAGGTCTTTTGACAAAGACCCATACCGCCCCAGAAGAAGTTGATTTACTTATCTGCGCAACCACAACCCCCGACTTTATCTTTCCAAGTACCGCCAATCTTATCTGCGATATGGTCGGTATCAAATCCATCGGGAGTTTTGATATTCAGGCTGCTTGTTCAGGCTTTGTGTACGCCCTAACCGTGGGCTCTCAGTTTA
>JAIXPV010000399.1 GCA_027486105.1 Runella sp.
TATAGCTTAGTCGTCATCAATGCTGGTATTTCACTTTTTTTTTTTTTTGTTATTTTCAGCGTTCAATACCAATACCGTCAGGAAGTTCGTCGGAAATTGAAAAAAATGCAAAAGGAGTTTGAAACTGCCCTTAAAAAGAAAAATGCCGCTCAAGGCGGCAAAATTGGTTAGGCTTTGGCGGCAAACTCTGCCTTGATTGCCTCGATGTCAATTTTCTTAATTTCTGGTTTCCACGTACGGTGCTTAATAAGAGCCTCTTTGTTTTGTGGAATCATTACGTTGCGCTTTGCTTTGCGCAAAAGTTTGGTCACGCCCATTGTAGTATTATCTTTTAATGTTGATTCTAAAATTGAGCCGCAAAAATACGGACTTCTTTCCGAAAAAAATAAACCATGCGCCTATTTTTTTCAAGGAGGATGCTACTTTTGCGGTTTAATAGTGGGAAGTGGCTTGTGAATAGTGGCTATTACTACTCAATCACGAACCACTAATCACCAACCGCCAAAATAATGAGTAAACCTTCTTTAGCCCGTGGAACGCGCGATTTTGGGCCCGCGCAAATGGCCAAGCGTAACTATATCTTTGATACCATTCGCCGTATCTTTCAAAGATATGGGTTTCAACCTATCGAGACTCCTGCCATTGAAAATCTTTCCGTTTTGATGGGTAAATATGGCGATGAAGGAGACCAACTCCTCTTTAAAATTCTTAATTCGGGCAATTTTGCCGATGGCCTCACCGAGGCCCAATGGCAAGAAGGCTACAAAAAACTTACCCTCAAAGTCTCCGAAAAAGGATTGCGTTATGATTTGACGGTGCCTTTCGCGCGGTTTGTGGTGATGAACCGCAGCGATTTGGTGATGCCCTTTAAGCGCTACCAAATTCAGCCCGTATGGCGGGCCGACCGCCCGCAGCGGGGACGTTATCGGGAGTTTTATCAGTGCGATGCCGACGTCGTTGGGACGGATTCGTTGCTCTGTGAGGCCGAGATTGTGCTCATGATACACGAAGTATTGCGTGGATTGGGTGTCATGGATTTTACCGTAAAAATCAACAATCGTAAGATTTTGAGTGGTATCGCCGAAATCATCGGTGCGCCCAGACAGGAAGGACCAATGTGCGTGGCGATTGATAAATTAGATAAAATCGGCAAAGAAAAAGTGGAGCAGGAGCTTTTGGAGCGCGGCTTTTCGGCCGAAGCCATTGAAAAATTGCAACCTATTTATGAATTAGCAAACAATCAAACCCATATTTTCGACAATCTCCGTCAATGGCTGGCTGGCTCCGAAATTGGCTCCAAAGGGGTGGCAGAGTTGGAAGACGTTTGGATCAAAGTCAAGAACTTCGGCTTGCCCTCTCCTCAACTGCAACTAGACGTGACACTGGCACGCGGTTTAAGCTATTATACAGGGGCTATTTTTGAAGTAAAAGCCAATGGCGTGCAAATGGGAAGTATCTCGGGCGGTGGCCGCTACGATAACCTGACGGGGACGTTCGGAATGCCTGGGCTTTCGGGCGTGGGGATTTCGTTTGGCGTAGACCGTATTTATGATGTCATGGAAGAATTGAAGCTTTTTCCAGAAAATCAATCTATTACTACCCAAGTGATGATTACCAATTTTGACGCCGACGCCGAAGCCTACGGATTGGGGGTATTGCGTCAACTGCGCGAAGCGGGTATCAATGCCGAGTTGTATCCGGATGCCTCAAAACTCAAAAAACAATTTGATTACGCCGACCGTAAACGTATCCCGTACGTGTTAATCATTGGCTCGGAAGAAATCCAAACGGGGGTACTGTCTCTGAAAAACATGCATTCGGGCGAGCAACAGAAATTGACTTTGGCGCAGATATTGGGTAACTTTGTTTAAAACACAGCAAGCATGAGTGCGCAGGCCCAAACGTATTATACGCCAGAGCAATACCTAGAAATAGAACGTAATGCTTCGTATAAAAGCGAGTATTATCGCGGCGAGATTTGTGCCATGGCTGGGGCGACCATGAGGCACAATGTGGTGTCAGGTAATCTTTCCGCAAATCTGAATATGGCACTCCGCAGAAAGGGGGGGCGTACAATGTCGAGCGACCAGCGTATTTTGACGCGGCACACAGATGGACTTTATAGTTACCCTGATATAGTTATTGTATGCGGTCAGCCCCAATTTTCAGACCTGTACAAAGATACAGTCATGAATCCCATCGTTATCGTGGAAGTACTTTCTAAAAGTACCGAAGGCTACGATCGGGGAGATAAATTTTTATTGTATCGGCAGTTGGAGAGTTTGAAAGAGTATGTTTTGGTGGATTCTAAAAAAATCCATGCGGAAGTATACCGTAAAAACGAAGCGGGAATATGGTTTTTGGCGTCAGAAGCCATTGATATACAGGGCACTATTTATCTGGAATCCGTTGACGTTACTCTGCCAATGGAAGATGTTTATCTGAATGCTGAGGACTTACCTTTGGATTAGAACATGAATGGTTCACTTTAACAATAAAGGCTGCAAAGTATATCTCCGCAGCCTTTATTGTTAATTGACTTCTTATGCCTATGGATTCTTTTTCTTCAACTGCTGACGTTTAGCCTCAGTTTGTTTCTTGGCATCATCTGCCTGCTTTTTAGCTTCTTCGGCGGCTTTCATCGAGCGCTCCAGAATATCGGAGAATTTCGATTTCTTTTTCACCCCCGATGCAATCTTCTTGCGGTTTTCTTCTAGAATCGCCCGGATTTTATCATCGTTCACAAAACGACGAATAATCTGCTGTTGAAGAATGGTTACGACGTTGGAAACCAAATAATAAAAGCTCAAACCTGCTGGGAACGAGTTCATGATGAACATAAACATGACCGGCATAAAGTACGTCAACATGCGCATGTCGGGCATCCCGGGCTGCTGTACTTGCGTAGGCGTGATTTGGTTGTTATACCATGCGTATACCAATTGTGAAATCGTCATGGCCAGAGTGAAGATACTCACGTGGGCACCATAGAACGGAATCGAGAAAGGCAGCTTGATGGGTGCGTCGTAGGTAGAAAGGTCGCTTGCCCATAAGAATGCCTCCTGACGAAGTTCAATCAAGTTAGGGAACAAAAAGAACAGCGACATCAAAATCGGCATCGTTGCCAATACTGGAATACAACCACTCAATGGACTGACGCCCACTTGTTGATAGAGTTTCATTTGCTCCTGTTGCATCTTGGCAGCATCGTCGCCCACTTTTTCGCGTATCACGGCCAACTCAGGCGCTAGCATCCGCATCTTGGCCATACTCACGTACGATTTGTACACGAGGGGCGTCATCAGGAGCTTGACAATCAGTACCAGTACAATAATTAGAATTCCGTAATTACTGAAGAATTTCTCCAGAAAGTTGAACATCGGTACAAAAAAGAACTTATTAAGCGGCTTCAGGATGGCGTAGCCCAGATCCACGTTGTCGCCAAAATCAGGGGCTGCTTTTACTTCTTTTACCACCTGATAATCGTTAGGCCCAAAGAATAACTGGAAGTTGCCTTTGCCAGCTTTCAAATCAGCCGTAGCCAGCGAACCCTCACTTTTCATGGTTTTGATGTAGGTCGTATCCGTAACATCCACCAGTGATTTAAGGGTTACGTTGGTCAGTGCCGTGCCTTTGGTAATGAATGCCGTTAAGAAGTATTTGTTTTTGTGCGAAAACCACGAAACAGGTTGTTCGATTTTTTCTTCCACATTTTCGCTTTGTCCGCGACCGATGTCCGATAAAGAACCGTCTGAGTAGTAATTGGTAGTCACTACTTTGCGGTTTTCGGCCATGTCGTTGTCGAGTTGCTTGAGTTTATCCTGCCACACGAGGCGTGTAGGCTCATTTTTAACAAGCCCATCCAGCCCGACGAGTTGTACATCATAATCAATCAGGTAACCATTGCCTTGTACGGTGTAGGTTTGTTCTACGTACTGATTGTTACCTAAGGGCAGACGAAACGATACTTTTGCGGATTTGTCAGCCGTGATGGTTTGGCTTTGCGCATCAGTGGTGAAGTACAACTCCGAAAGATTAACCGTTCCTTTGTTGGTAGGGAGTTCAAGGCTGAAAGCGCTACTTTGCTCATCAATGAGGTACAGTGGTTGCAGTGTGTACGTCTTATATTTCTTGAGCAATACTTCTTTGACATTTCCGCCTTTTGTACTGAATGTCACACGCACATCGTCGTTTTCTACGACAATGTCGCGGGCTGTTCCTTGCGCCGCACTTGCAAAATCACCATACACTGCTTGGGCGGTGATGGAATCTAATTTCTTTTGGGCGGGAGCCATGGCAGCGGGTCGGGGTGCGTTTTTGGCTTGCTCCGCAGGATTAGGCTTGGTTGGTTCAGGACTTGGGGCCAAGAGCTGGTACCCAATCAGCATCGTCATAATCAGCGCTAATCCAATGATTTGATTTCTCTCCATTTGTTTGGTTTTGACGTTATATGTTACACGTTGCCCGTTAGCGGTAAATCAGTTTGTTGCTTTTTTCTGATTACCCGTTAAACGTTAACGTTTAACTATCTTTTTTTAAAACGGCTGCAAAGTTAGTGAGTTTTCAAGAAATAGCACTTGAAGGAAGGATAAGCGGTAATATTTTACCGAAAATTTAACTTATCTCTTTAAAAAATTAATAATAGCTAAAAATTTTCTTGACACAATCACGTTAAAGAGTTATCATTGCGAAACTTTCTGGCAGTACTGCGGTTACAATCTGATACCGGTTCATCCAAATACCGCCTCTCTTGTTCAGTTTCAGCTTACATTCAGATATTTTCCTGGTTTGCTCTCTAATTGTTAAACACTTAATAGTCAACGATTTTCTTGCGTAAAGATTCTCTTTACTCTCCTCTATTTTATGCTCAGCATTGACGATCTTAACCTCAAGCTCCTGTCCGAGCTACGGGTACTTGCCGAACAACTCGGTATCAAAGACCAAAACAAGTATTCTAAAAAAGACCTCATTAACCGAATTTTCGAACAGCAAACGGCATCAGCGGCTTCCGAAGCTGTCATCCCGCCCAAGCGCGCTCGTAAACCGGCTAGCAGTACGCCTGCTCCTGCACCTTCTGTTCCTAAAAAGGAAGAGCTGCCTATTCCTTCGACTCCCGTAGTTGAAGAAAAAGTGGTGAAAAAAGTAGAGGAGCCAGTAAAGCAGATGCCTATTGCCCACAAACGTCCGCAATCTCATTCATTTGTGTCAGACAACTCCGATAAACGTTCGAAGCGTCAACGAATACAAAAAGAAAAAGAAGAAGAACCTGAACTTACCTTTTTCAATGCCCCTGCAGAAGTGGCTGTTCCTCAAGTACCTACTCCCGCTCTCGTTTCGGAAGAAATGGTGCCCTCTTCGTTGATGGAAGAAGGAGAAGATTTCGGCGATCTCAAAATTGATTTGCCCGAAGAAGAATTCTTAGATACTTCTTTTATCACGGAAAATCTCGAAGTAGAGCCAGTAGCGGAGGTAGGCCCACCAAAACCCGAAGAACGGCCGCGTGAATACCGCGGCGACGATGTCCACAACAAAATCAAACGTCAGTATAACAACTACGTAAAAGAATTTGATGGACTTATCGTCAACGAAGGGGTGCTCGAAATCATGTCGGATGGTGGCTACGGATTTCTGCGCTCAGCTGATTATAATTACCTCGCCAGCCCGGATGACATTTATGTATCACCGTCACAAATCAAACTTTTTGGTTTGAAAACGGGTGACAGTATTCGTGGCTCAGTTCGACCGCCAAAAGAAGGTGAAAAATATTTCGCATTGCTTCGCGTCGAAACCGTCAATGGAAAAACCACCGAAGAAATCCGTGACCGTATTCCGTTTGAGTATTTAACGCCATTATTCCCAGAAGAACACATTAAGTTGAGCGGCAAAGCCGACAATTACTCGGCGCGGGTGTTGGACTTGTTTGCCCCCATCGGAAAAGGCCAACGTGGTATGATAGTAGCTCAACCCAAAACGGGTAAAACCGTGTTGTTGAAAGAGATAGCCAATGCCATTACGCGCAACCACCCCGAAATTTATTTGATTATACTCCTCATCGACGAGCGTCCGGAGGAAGTAACCGATATGCAGCGTAGTGTACGGGCAGAAGTGATTTCGTCTACTTTTGATGAGCAGGCCGACCGCCACGTAAAGGTGTCGGGTATGGTGCTCGAAAAGGCCAAACGAATGGTAGAATGCGGCCACGACGTGGTTATTCTGTTAGACTCAATTACGCGTTTGGCGCGGGCTTACAATACCGTCACACCAGCTTCTGGTAAAATCCTGTCGGGTGGGGTGGATGCCAATGCCTTGCACAAACCCAAGCGCTTTTTTGGGGCGGCTCGTAACGTGGAGAACGGTGGCTCGCTGACCATTATTGCCACGGCCTTGATTGATACGGGTTCTAAAATGGATGAAGTAATCTTTGAAGAATTTAAAGGAACGGGTAACATGGAACTCCAACTCGACCGTCGTTTGGCCAACAAACGTATCTACCCTGCCGTTGACGTGATGGCTTCGGGAACGCGCCGGGAAGATTTGTTGCTTGACAAAGAAACCCTACAACGTATGTGGATTCTGCGTAAGCACTTGTCTGACATGAACCCCAACGAAGCAATGGACTTCTTGCTTGACCGCATGAAAGGTACCCGCAGCAACGAAGAATTTTTGGTTTCGATGAACCGATAAAGTATTAAATAGAGTTTTTATTAGCCGTAGAGCCGCAACATTTTGCGGCTCTGTGTGTTTTTAGCCAATCAAAAATACCGTAGGTTTTCGGTGCAAATCGTAGGTTTTGCTTTTCCAGTCTTTGACGAAAAGCGTTTTTACAAACCCATCGGGGGCCGTCAGGTTACAGGCTATGCAGAGGCGGGTCGTAGGCTCGCAGTGAATCAGTAAATCTTCCATTACCTGATTGTTACGGTAAGGCGTTTCGATAAATAACTGGGTTTGTTTGCGCGATATGGCCTCTTTTTCTAAATACTTAATCGTTTTTACCCGTTGGGCGCGTTCGATGGGCAAATAGCCGTGAAATACAAACGATTGACCATTGAGCCCAGAGGCCATCAGGGCAAGCAACAAGGACGATGGCCCCACCAGCGGTACCACTTCGATGTTGAGTTGATGCGCTATTTTAACGGCGGTTGCGCCAGGATCAGCCACGCCCGGGCAGCCCGCTTCTGATAATACACCGGCATTTTTTCCTTCTTTTAACAAGGCTTTGAGTTGGGCCAAGGTTTCTGCTTCGGGGGTTTCTTTGTTGAGGTCGTAAAAAGTTAGGCTATCAATGACTTTCCCCAATTTAAGGCCGCTAATAAAACGCCGGGCGGTACGTAGGTTTTCGGCAAAAAACACATCAAGATTTTTGACGCTTTCGGAGACTTGAGCGGAGAGCACATCGGCTGAGGTATCGTCGGCGAGGGGCGTGGGAATCAGAAATAATTTCATTGTAAAAAGTTGACCAACGATTGCACAAATGCTTCGGGTTTTTCGGCCTGCACCCAGTGGCTTGCGCCTTCGATGGTGTCAATGGTGGAGTTGGGGAAAAGATGCTGAATGGTGGGAAGGTCTTTATCACGGACATAACCAGATTTTTCGCCGCGCATAAAGAGCGTGGGTTCGGTCACAGTGCGCGGGTTGACGAGGTCTTGCCCAATGATTTCGATGTTTGCTTCAATGACGGGCAAGTTGAGTCGCCACGCAAAAACGCCATCGTCGTTGCGGTAGAGATTTTTGAGCAAGAACTGCCGAACCGACGGAATGGACTCGTATTGGCTCAAAATTGCATCGGCCTCGTTACGGCTTTGCAATGAAGCGAGAGGAATGGCTTTTAAACCTGCGATGATTTCGGCGTGGTGAACAGGGTACGGGCGCGGGGCAATATCAACCACCACCAGCTGACTGAATGCCTCAGGATACTGCATAGCGTATTGCATAACGGTTTTTCCGCCCATCGAATGTCCGACCAAAATGGGTTTTTCCAACCCCTGCTGTTGGATGAATTCGTGTAAATCATCAGCCAACTCAGGGTAGGAGTGTGTAGGAGCGTGTGGAGACCGCCCGTGGTTGCGCTGGTCGACAGCGTATACTGAAAAGCCGTGGTCGGCAATTACTTTGCTGATGGTGAGCCAATTGTCGCAGGAGCCAAAGAGGCCGTGCAAAATAATCATGGGACGTCCTGTCCCGACTTGACGAAAGAAAAGTTGCATGGATTGTGTGAAATCGTTGTGATAATGGCAAAATCCCGACAAAAGGGGATATTTGCTAAAACCAACGTATGTGATTGGTATATGAACAAAATTAGTAACTTTTGGAAAGTATTGAAAAGTTACTTTTTGATTATTACAAATGAATACCAGAATTGCTACCTTACTTTTTTTTATTTGGCTCATTAGTATACCCTCCTTAGCTCAAGAATGTATTGAGCTAGGTTCCTCAAAAGTATCGGTTTCAGTAGGATTGAAGTGCGGAGTTCTGGAAGATTCGGAGGCAACCCTGACGTTGCACAGCGTTCAAAAAATACCCTTTAAAAAAACGATGTCGACCATCCCAAACAGTGGGTACACGGCTTCGGTCGTTTGGGTAAAAATAAATGTGCTCAAAAAGGGAGAAAAGCGGTGGTATTTGGAAATTGACAATCCCCGCCTGAACGATGTGACATTGTACGTGATTCATGAAAAAAAACTGGTATACACCCAAAAGTTAGGGGATGGGTTACCTTTTGATGCCTATTTTATCCCTGACCGAATCCCTATTTTTAATCTTCCTTTAGTGTCAAATCAATCGTATACCCTGTACTTGCGGGCGGTTTCGACCGAGGATTTAAAATTGCCGCTGACGTTTTGGGAAGAGCGTGAGCTGTATGCGCATTTGGCGGGCAAAAACCTTATTTGGGGCATTTATTTCGGGTTTATTTTGCTCATCACGCTGTATAATTTCTTTTTATGGTTTGTAACCCGCGACTCAATTTATGGCCATTATTCTCTTTATGTCCTTTTTTTTGGGGCCTTCCAATTTTGTTTGTACGGTTTTGGCTATCAGTATATTTGGAGTAATTCTGTGTTCAATGACCGTTCTCACATCTTTTTTTTGGGTCTTTCGGGCGTCTTTCTGACATACTTTTCGCTTTACTTTTTAGACCCCTACAAACGCTTCCCGTGGTTAAAGCTGTTCATGAAAACCGCTGCTTATGTTTTTGCTGTGGGTTTTACGGTCTGCCTGTTTTGGTATAATTTTTACATCAACGTGGTTTTTATTACCGCCGCTGCCATCATGGTTGGCATTCAGTGTTACAGTGCCATAGGCTTGGCATGGGCGGGTTCCAAAATGGCCCAATTGTATTTGCTTGCTTCAGGTGCGCTTTCGGTGGCGGTGTTGGTGGTGGGGATGAAAAATCTGGGATGGATTCCCGCCGACAACCAGGATTATTACCTTATGGCGGGGTCTATGTTTGAAATCGTTTTGTTTTCACTGGCATTGGGGTATCGGTTGCGGTCGATGCAACTCGAAAAACTCCGTCAGCAACAGGTGAGAGATGAGATTTCGACCAATCTACACGATGATTTGGGGGCGTCGCTGAGCAGTCTCACAATGCTATCGGAACTTAATCGGCGAAAAATACAAAAGAAAGACCCCGAGTTGGCCGAAATGTTTGGGCGAATCAGTGAGCGCTCCCGGGAAGCAATGCGTTTGGTCAGGGAGGCCGTTTGGGAAATTAATCCCCACAACGATACTTCCGAAGAATGGGTGGACCGGATGGTAACGTTTGCGCAGGATACATTCGGAGCGAGACAAATTGAGTTCGAACTTTTGATTGATGATAGCCTTCGCCATGAACAGTTTCCTATTGATCAGCGGCGCAATTTCTTCTTAATTTTTAAAGAGGCGGTCAATAACATTGCCAAACATTCAGGTGCTACGCACGCAAAGGTGTTTTTCGAGAAAAAAAACGGGGTATTAAAACTTTTAATCAGCGATAATGGGCATGGATTTGATATTGCTCAGGCTACCGAAGGAAATGGACTTAAAAACTTTCAAAAAAGGGCAGATTCGCTGGGCGCCGTGTTATTACTGCAATCATCGCCCCAATCAGGTACGTGCATTCAATTGACTTTTCGAGCGTAGGCCTACTTAAATTAACAGTTGACAAGCATACGTTTTATTCTCAAATTTACCGACTACAAACCCACCAAATATGATACGTGTTGCGTTATTTGAGGATATAAAAGAAATTCGGGAACTACTGTCTGAAACCATCGAAAACTGCGAAGGATTGTTGATGACGGGGGCCTATGCCAATGCAAATGATGCTTTGAAAGTCATGAAACGCGACCGACCCGATGTGGTGCTGATGGATATTCAAATGTCAGGTATATCGGGCATTGAGGCGGTACGTACTATCAAGGCGAGTTTTCCAGAGATTCAAATTTTAATGCAGACCGTTTTTGAAGACAATGCCCGCATTTTTGCGGCGATTTGCGCGGGCGCTTCGGGATATATTTTAAAAGATGCCTCTCCCGAACGTTATTTGGATGCTATCATTGAGGTGTCGCAGGGCGGAGCGCCGATGTCACCCGTGATAGCCCGCAAAGTATTGACAATGTTTCAGGGGCAAAACACCGCCGCTCCCAAGGAAGAATACCATGAACTCAGCCCGACGGAGCAAAAAGTGCTGGGGTGTTTGGTGAGGGGATTGAGCTATAAATTGATTGCGGATGAATGCAAGATAAGCATCTCTACGGTCAATTTTCACCTCAAAAATATTTACCGTAAACTGCACGTCAACTCGGCCACTGAGGCCATTTCTAAAGCTCTTCGTCAGCAACTGACCAGTTCGTAGGGGCAGGCGTAATCTATCTTTACCGAAAAACAGAAAAATAATAAATGTAAAATGCAATGTAGGGGCAGGCTTTACGTCTGCCTCAATGGTTTATATCTATCCTCAATTCTGTCTTCTGCCTACTTGATTTAGTAGTTTACAGGGCTTAGAGAAAGCGCTACTTTTGAGTCATTCAAAATCGTCTAATGAATACTCTAAATCCAAGCTGCTTATGAAATTCAATGTTTTGTTGCCCGTTCTGTTACTTTGTTTGGGAAGCGTTTTGGGTGGTTATGCCCAAGAGGAAGAAGAGCAAGAGCCTGAAACTCCCGTGAAGAAAGTGAATTTACAGCTGCTGATGCAAAACGCTTCGTCTTTGCAGAAAAACAAACTAACCCAATTGAAATCGCAGGCCCAGTCCAAAAAGTTTTCGTTTACGCCCCGAATTACGTCAGTTTTGGGGGCTGATTTGCCCAAAATTACGGGTTATAAAGTCGACAAAACATTAACGGCTGATAAGATGCAAAAGCAAATAGAGGCCGCCAATAAGTCGTTGAGCGAATCGGGAGAAGGAGGCAATGTGACCACTTTTTCGTCAGCTCCGCCGCCGCCGGTATTTAGAACCCCTAACCTGCCAGCCATTCGAAATCAAGAAAGTTGCGGAAGTTGCTGGGCGTTTGCGGCCTGCGGAGCGGCCGAAATTAGTTTTCGCAAAAAATACAATTACCGCACCAATTTGGCTGAACAACAGCTCGTTGACTGCGCTACGCCCGCGTTCGATGGTTGTTCTGGCTTTTTCTCGGAAGGGGCAATGACCCATATGCAGTTGTATGGGGTTTTGTACGAAACCCGTTATGAATATGACGCCCGCGATAACAACCGTTGTCGCGACAATGTGCCGCGACGGAAACACAGACTTTTGGCGTGGTCGTGGTTGGATGCTAATCCCTTTAATATGGACGATGCCACGGCCATCAAAAGGGCCATCCTGCGGTACGGGTCGGTGACCTGCGGCATTGTTGCAACAGATGCCTTTTGTAGCTATGGCGGCAATGAAGACGAGGTATTTGACGAAATTCCGCCACAAGATTTCAAGGCCGAAGACGTAAATCATGCCGTGGTCATTGTGGGCTGGGACAACAACAAAGGGGCATGGTTGGTCCGTAATTCGTGGGGAACGGGTTGGGGCAATGACGGCTACGCTTGGGTAAAATACCGCCATAATGGCATCGGCTTTAATTCAGTCTGGGTGAGTGGATTAAAAACTTGGACCAATAACTAACCCTGGCCCTTAGCATGAAAAGATTCATTATTGGAATGTATTTGCTCACTTTTGGGCAAATACCCTTAAACGCTCAATCGGATGTTTCCTTTGAAAAAGTAAGCATTTGCTTGACCAACAACCCTAACCGTTGTTTGAGTAGAGTCCGCCCGGAAACCATCAACGAAAACGACCCACTGACGGTGGAGGTGGTGCTAAAAAGCAACGACGCTCGCTTTCTTAGAGACCAAGTACAGTATATTTATGTGGAAGCGGCGCGAATGTCGCCCAATTGTTTGAGGGCATCTTCAACGCCCGATAATTGTCCTCCTGATGCTTATTTAGGGTGGTTGGGCCTTTATACCGCCCCGACATTAACGACCGCCCCGCCTCAGTTGGTGGACGATGCTGATTTTATTCGTCCGCAATTGGCGGCTACCAAAAAACTGCGTCAGGAAATGCTCAGAATCCCCGTTGAAATCGTCGAAAATCGCCCCGGGCTGCCAGGCGAAAAGCCCATTGGACGGTTGGATTGGCCTGATAATAAACGTAAGCCTCCTTACTCATTTCGTTTTAAAGCCAATGGAATGCGGATGATTGCCCAAAATGCCCACAAATACCTGCGTGTGACGGTGACCCTGCGAAGCGGAGAAAAAATTTCTTCTGACCACGTCCGAATCAATGTGCAATGAGGGATATAAGTAACCTTACAATATTATTCATGCAAA
>JAIXPV010000532.1 GCA_027486105.1 Runella sp.
CACCCGACGAGCAATCAATCAAATCCACCCCATTTTCGTGGAGAACCTTGGCCAACGCCACCGAATCATTAATCGTCCAGCCACCTTCGACCCAATCGGAGGCCGAAATTCTGACAAAGAGCGGAAAATCATCGGCAAGAATACGCCTTGTTTCTTTCACAATGGTGCACAATAATCGTATACGATTTTCAAAACTCCCGCCGTATTCATCTGTCCGCTGATTAACCAACGGCGACAAAAATCCATTGAGCAAGTATCCGTGCGCAGCATGGATTTCAATCACCCGAAAACCCGCCGCCAACGCTCGATGCGCCGCCGCTTTAAAATCAGCAATCACCTGCTGGATTTCTTCTGTGGTAAGCGCCTTCGCTTTTTTATCATCGGCCAACAACGCATGTTCGCTCGCGGCTACGGGCTGCCAACCTCCCTCTACTGGTGAGGCGTAGCGGCCACCGTCCCACGGTTTATGTGAGCTGGCCTTGTGTCCAGCGTGGGCCAATTGAATGCCCGCCACACTACCGTTTTGATGAATAAAATCAGTAATACGTTTTAGAAAAGGGATATGTTCATCTTTCCAAATCCCCAAATCGCCAGGAGAAATTCGCCCTTCGGGAGAGACCGCCGTAGCTTCAGTAATCACCAACCCCGCGCCGCCCACGGCCCTACTTCCGAGATGAACAAGGTGCCAATCATTGGCAAATCCATCGGTAGCCGAATATTGACACATAGGCGAAATCGCAATTCTATTTTTGAGTTCAACACCTCTCAGGTGCAAGGGAGAAAATAAATTGGCCATAAACAAAAAAGGTTATGAAAAGCAAAGATGTGTGGGGGGCATTTGCTTTACATAACCAAAATTTAGAACCTTTTAGTTTTTAGGAATCAAGGCATTTTTTCGAGCGTCGTCACCTGAGTTGAGGTATCGGGCTTTACTTCCTCTTTCTTTTTCTTGCGGAAGTACCTTCTAAGCAAGATATTATGCTGTAAAGCCTCCATATTTTCGTCCAATTTGGCCGAGCTGCTTTCGAGATTTTGAAGCGTATTTCGTACGTTATCGGCCGTTTTGGTGTCGTGCAAAAGTACCCCGACGGTACTGGTTTTGTCGTTGGCGATTTGATTGGTTGTCTGCCGCAAATCGGCTACCATCCCCTTGGCCGAAGTGGAGGTTTCTTTTAAATTTCTTGTGGTTTCTCCCAACATACTGACCGTTTGTTTCAAATCACCGTACATCTGTTTGTCGGTCAGCAAGTCATTGACAAAATTGCCCTGCGTGTTGAGATTTTTGGAAAACTGCGCCAACGACACCGTAGTAGCCTTGGCGTTGAGCGTGGCGGCTTCCAATCCAGTGAGGGTTGAATTTAATTTTTGGTATAAATCATCTTTGGTCAACAACTTCCCTACCGAACCTTCTCCACCTTTGATGTCCCGAATCAATTCTTTGAAATCAGCCGTAATAGCCAATAAATTTTTGTTATTTTCCTGCAAGGTTTTCAGCATATCCTGCTGCGAATCTTCTTTTAAGACCCTAAACTGGTATCCATCTTCCACGACTTCGGCTTCTGGCGAGCCCCCCGAAATCACAATGATGGTGTTGCCAATCAAACCGTCGGTGCTGACTTTGACGTTGGCGTCTTTTTTGATAAATTTTTGGGAAGATTCTTCGATCCCAAAGGTTACTTTTACTTTGGAATTTTCAACAAAAGCAACCTGCTTCACGGTGCCGACCTTAACACCCGAAAACCACACGTTACTTCCTTTGGTAAGGCCATTTACGTCCTCTAAAATGGCATAAGCGTCGATTTTACTCACGAAGGTTTTGCGCAAAGTGCCCACCATAAGAATCCCCGCGACCAGAATCATAATCCCAAGTACCACAAAAATCCCCACTTTTACTTTATAGCTTTCCGACCTTGACGTTGATTTCATATTAATTCTGAAGTTTTGGTTCGATAAAATTGTAATCATAAAAACTACGAATGCGGGGGTCGGGGTTGCCGAAAACCTCCTCAAACGTGCCTTGGTACGCAAACTTGCCGTCAAACAAAATCGCCACCCGATCACCTGTTTCTTTGGCGCAGGTTAAATCGTGGGTGATGATGATGGAACTGGTTCGGTATTTTTCCTTTACTTGATTCATTAAATCATTGATTTCTTGGCACGTAATCGGGTCAAGTCCAGCGGTTGGCTCATCGTACAGCATAATCTTCGGGTTCATGATAAGCGTACGGGCTATCCCAATCCGTTTGCGTTGCCCACCCGAAAGTTGAGAAGGCATTTGGTCCAACGTTTTTTTCAAACCTACGGCTTCAATGACCTCATCAACGGCTTTGTCTATTTCTTTGCGGGTCATGTTTTTTAGATTTCTGACCAGTGGAAACTCCAAGTTTTCTCGCACGGTCATACTGTCGTACAACGCACTACTCTGAAACGAAAAACCAATCTTTAACCGCAACTCATTCAGTTCTTTAGCCGTCAAATCAGGAACCGATTGTCCAAATACTTTTACTTCCCCACGGTCGGGAGTGAGTAGTCCCGCAATGATTTTAATCAACACCGACTTTCCCGTTCCTGACCGTCCCAATACCACTACATTTTCATTTTCATGCACATCCAGATCTACCCCCGACAATACGTGCAGACTCCCGAACGATTTATATAAATTTTTTATTTCAATCGTTTTCTCCATGATTGCGTGCAGATTTAGCGAAACCAGTTTGCTACTTGAACAATAAATAATTCTTCAATAAAAATCAGAAACATGGATAACACCACCGACGAATTGGCGGCTTGCCCCACCCCTTGGGTGCCGTTTGTAGCGTTGAAACCTTTGTAACACCCAATCATTCCGATGGTAAACCCAAAAGAGGTAGCTTTAACCACCGCCGTAATAATATCCAAGAAAACGATACTGTCGAA
>JAIXPV010000236.1 GCA_027486105.1 Runella sp.
CAAAAGAGTTGCAAAATTAAATAAAAAAGTACCAGATAACAAAATGAAAGAAAAGCGCTTTTCCAAACTCACCAGATGCGCCATTCTATCCGCCGATTAAGCTGTCGATTCTCCTCGGAGGTGTTTGGGGCCATTGGTTTAGCCTCACCAAACCCAATAGCGCGAATGCGCTCACGAGAAATACCCGCAGAAATTAGGTAGTCAGCCACGCTTTGCGCTCTTTTCTGAGAAAGGATTTGATTTTGTTTGGAATCCCCAACATCGTCGGTATGGCCAGCGATTTCGATGCGCAAAGTGGACTGGAGTTTCAGCTCTTCAATCAACTTGTTGAGTTCAGTTCGCGATTTATCCTGAAGGTCGGCCTTACCTGTTTCAAAATAGATATTACTCAACACACCGAACGTGTTAAGGTTCATGGGTTCCAATTTGATGTCCAGCTGCAATCCCTCGGCCTTGTTTTTTTGCGTGTAATCAAAAGATAAACTTTTATAAAAGTAGCCCGCTGCGTTTACGTACAGCCCCCATTCGTTTCCGTTGGGCAAGGTAGTAAGATACTGTCCATTTTCGATATCTGTCGAAAAGCGTTGAACGACCTTTCCCGTCTTTAGATCAATTAATTCAAGATTTGCCTTCACTGATTTTCCCGAGCGGGCGTCTGTTACAAGTCCTTTTAAGTAATTGGCCGCGTTGAATTTTTGTTGCAGTTCGGTCGGTAATCTAAACCGATATAACCTCGACACCCGCTGATTTCCGACCCGCTTGGTATCTAACGAATAATAGCCGTATTGGCTGTCGGAGGTAATGACCAAAGCCACTTGATTATCTGATGTATTAATAGGATAGCCTAAATTCTCAGGTTTTTGCCAACC
The DNA here is from genome assembly GCA_027486105.1 of Runella sp. Taxonomy (GTDB): domain Bacteria; phylum Bacteroidota; class Bacteroidia; order Cytophagales; family Spirosomataceae; genus Runella. The sequence goes on from JAIXPV010000236.1 coordinate 870, forward strand.
CATAGCGGTGCTGTCAGAGAAAAACAAGTCATATCCGCCAAAGCCTTCGTGGCCTTCGGAAGCAAAAAAGAGTGTATGGCCGTTGGCGTGTAAGTAGGGGGAGGCTTCGTCGTCGGGGGTGTTGACTGGCCCTCCAATATTTTTTGCGACACTCCATTCGCCATTTTTTTGAAGAGAAGTGCACCAAACATCCCGTCCTCCAAGTCCCCCTTTTCTATCAGATATAAAATATAAAGTGCGACCATCGGGCGATAGCGTAGGTTGCGACTCCCAAAAAGGGGTATTTACGTTGATTCCGATGTTTTTGGGTGCTTCCCAATCTTTGCCGTTTTTATGGCTGATGTATAAATCACAACTTCCGTAGCCATCCCGACGGTTACAGGCCGTAAAAACCAGTGTGCGGCCATCAGCCGAAAGGGTTCCTGTTCCTTCATTCTCAGCTGTGTTTATTTTATCCGAAATCGACACGGGCGCACTCCAATGGCCATCTTTAAAATGGGTAATGTACAAATCCTCATCATTTTCGGGCCTTAATGCGGTAAACAACATCGTTTCTCCGTCGGCAGTCAGGGCAGGAAAATATTGAAGAATGAATTGATTGACCGTATCCGATAGTTCTTCGGGACTAATGACCAAGGGGTTTTCGATGGCTTTTTCGCTAAATATACAAGTGTGCAACTGCCGTTGTGCACGCCTTTGGGCCACACTATTTGGTCGTAATAAAGGGATATAACGGGTTAAATCGTTTTTGGCCTGAGCATATTCACCCGCTCGTAGGTGATATTCGATGAGCTTTTGATAGGCAGCAACCGACTGCGGCGCATCGGGCCTCAGCGTCACTACCTTTCGGTAAGATTGCAACGCCAAATCGGGTTGCGTAAAAATTTCGTATAATTGGGCTTTTCGAAAATGGGCTTCGGTAAAAGTGGAATCGTATTTTAGGGTTTCGTCGGTCCACCGATTGGCTTGCTCATAATTTTTCTCATTAAAAAACTTCGTACTCCGCTCAAATGCTTCAATCGCTTTTTTATTGCCAGAAGGGTTGGGCAGAAAGGACTGAGGAGATTGGGCAAAAAGCGACGAAGAAATAAGGAGACTAAAAAAGAATATGCTCCTATTTCTAAAGACAGAAGATTGCATTAATCTAGTCCAAAACAATCGTTCATTATGGCTTTTTTTCATTTTATGTTATTCAATTACCCGCCAAGAAACTCTACGGTTTAGACGACGAGCTTCCTCTGATTTATTAAGAATCAAGGGTTTACGACAACCAAATCCTTCTGCGCGTAAACGTTTTAAATCCACTCCATTCCTCCTCAAATAATGAACCACTTTTTTCGCCCTATCCAAAGAAAGCTGTTCATTATACTCGCTATCACCCACATCGTCGGTATGCCCTTCTATAATCAGCTTAACAGACTCATTCTTTTTCAGAAAATACACAAGTCGGTCCAATTCTCCACTCGATGCCGCCTCTAATTCAGCGCTTCCTTGCACAAACAGTACATTTTTTAATACTTCACTTTTATCAGAATGCAAACGCACTAATGCTATTTCCATTTCCTTATTTTCAGTGAGTGTGACCGAATCTACTCTAAGTATTTTGGGGTAATAACCACTACTTTCGACTAAAACAAACGCATCTGCCCAATTAGGAAAAATAACCACCCACTCACCTGTAGAATCATTGGTGGCGTAGACCGACAGAGGGAATGATGATAGGCTTTGTTTATGGATAGTTAACGTAGCCTTGAGAGGTTTACGTATTTCGGAATCTAATACTTTTCCTTTTAGAACGAACGTTCTTGGACATAAAGCCGACAGTGTATCTGGTAATTGCAGGTAAAAAATCTTAGAGCTTGTCGTTATGCCGTCCTCTTTATCAGTCAACTTGTGTTTGTATGAATAAAAAGCCTGTCTACAATCGGGAGCAATGTAAAAACCCTGTTGGTCTGCAAAGTCATTCAATGGATACCCCAAATTAACAGGAACAGACCAATGTGTACTGGTCAATTTGGAAAGATATACATCAAAACCGCCCATACCTTCTCGACCATCCGAAGCAAAAAAGAGGGATTCATTGTTGGAGTGAATAAAAGGCGAAATTTCATCAAACGCTGTATTAACGGTTTTCCCAAGATTTTGAGGACTCGTCCATTCACCCGAAGTGTCCCATTGTGAAACCCAGATATCTTTCCCTCCAACTCCCAAGGGACGGTCGGACGAAAAATATAATGTACGCCCATCTGCCGAAAGGCCCGGCTGCGACTCCCAATTTTGTGAATTAATAATCGGCCCAAGGTTTTGGGGCAATTGCCAAGTTTGGCCTATTCTTTTTGAAATATATAAATCACAACTGCCAAGGCCGTCTGGACGATGACACGCCGTAAAGACTAGGGTGTTTCCATCGGCAGAAATACTACAAGTCCCTTCATTTTTATCGGTATTGATTATTGGGGAAAGGCTACGAGGATCTGACCAGCCCATTTCTTCTTTTTGCGAAACAAACAGATCTTCATCTCCCCGAAAACGGGTAAAAATCAGCGTCTTTAAATCGGCCGTCAAAACGGGATAACTCTGAAAATCGTTACTGTTAATCAGAGAAGGTAGGGAGAAACGAGAAGTAGAATCAGCATTGACGGCCAATACCTTTTGGGCGTAAAGACATTGACTCAGATAGCGCTGTATGTTTTTTTGATGGGGAAGGTACGTGCCGGGGAATTTTAAATACCCCTGAAAAAAACGAACGGCTTTTGAATAAACTCCTTGGGCTAAATAATTCTTACCAAGAATTTCATATAGGTTTTTGAAAGCTATTTCGGTAGAATCCAATTCTACTGCTTTCTCATAATAATGGATTGCCTTGGCTTTTTGCGTTAAGTCGCGTTCTAACAGTTGCCCGATGCGCATATAAGCGGGCGCAAACGTGCTATCTAAAACAAGAATTTTACGAAATTCTTTTAAGGCTTGTTCTGGATTAAACTGCAACGTCCGATTGGCGGCCTCAAATTCTTTCTGAGCCTGTTTTTGAACCCGCTTTTGGGCAATTGATGTAAAAGCAATCAGAAGAAGTAAAAGGGAATAACGAAACGACGGGGTTCTACTCTTAAAATACGGGCGAGCCCCTACGGAATATCCATGTATTTGTGAGTCTGTAACGAAACGCGCCATTGCGGATGCTGTTTTACATACTCAACGATGAGAGGCGTCATTTCTTGCACACGGCTCCATTCGGGTTGAAGCAACAGGACACATTCTTTGTTGACCAAAGCCGCGTGTTGTTCGGCAAACTCAAAATCCGTTTTGTTATATACAATGACTTTCAGTTCATGGGCCTCTGCATACACGCTCGGATGAGGTGCTTTAAATTTTTTGGGAGAAAAACAGACCCAATCCCAACGCCCCGACATTGGATGAGCGCCGGAGGTTTCGATATTGGTATGAAAACCCGCCGCCTGCAATGCTTCGGTGAGTTGCTCCAAATTGTGCATTAATGGCTCCCCACCGGTTACAACCGCCATGCGTGCAGGGTACTTCAGCGCCTCTTCCACAATGTCTTTGATACTTACTTTGGGGTGCGCTTCTACATCCCATGATTCCTTTACATCGCACCACACACAACCCACATCACAGCCTCCGAGGCGAATAAAATAAGCCGCCTTGCCGCTGTGATAGCCTTCTCCCTGAAGGGTATAAAAGGCTTCCATTAAAGGGAGTACTTCGTTCATAGCTTAAAACTAAAATGTGGCCAGCGCAAAACACCGGCCACAGATTCTTTATTTGTTTTTTGTTAGTGTAATTTACCACTAACGAATGTTATTTCAAATCCTGGATATCCAACATTCCGACAGCTTTGCCGCCCTCTGTCACCAAAATGGTATCTACGCTGGTCTTTTTAAACAAGGCTGAGGCCGCATCCAACAAGGCATCGGCTTCAATAGAAACGGGCATTTTGTATTCAAAATCGCCAATTTTCTTGCCCAACACCTCGCGGCCTTCCGAAGAAAGATAACGACGAAGATCACCGTCGGTAAATACCCCTTTTACGCTTCCGTCGGCATTCACTACCGTTATACATCCAAAACCGTATTCGGTCATTTTAACGATGGCATCGGCCAAGGTTGTATCGGCTGAAACCGTCGGATTAACACCGTTGATGGCTTCGCCTACCGTAACCGTAATCAGGCGTGTATGCTCCACAAACTGCTGCGTACCTAAAGCCGTAAAGCTGTTTTCGGTCAAGACCTTCATGATTTTCCAAGGCACCGTAATGGTGTGGCAACCGAGGTCGAGCGCGTTGCGTACGTGCTCGGCATTGCGCACCGAAGAAAACATTACCTTGGCGTCTGAACCGTAAAAATTAACCATTTCTACGCATTCGCCAATCAATTTGATGGCGTCGTAGCCTTGGTCCTGCATCCGGCCAGCCAACACACAAATGTAGCTTGCCCCCGCCGCCATGGCCATATACGCCTGTTGGATGGTGTAAACAAGGTGGACGTTGACCATCATGCCACGGTCACGCAACAATTTACAAGCCCGAACCCCTTCCAGCGAAACGGGAATCTTAAAAACGGTTTTGGCAGGGTCGAGACCCAGTGCCAATTGCCGTTCTGCATCTTTCAGGATATCTTCGGCGGTATCGCCAAGGGCTTCAATTTGTAAAACAGGAACAATCTTAGAGAGTTTCACAATCATGGCATCAAGGTCAGTGACTCCTTCGCGGTGCATGAATGTGGGTGTAGTGGTGAGACCCGCTAAAAAACCTAATTGAAACGCGTTTTCGATTTCTTTAAGGTCGGCTGAATCAAGGTATAATTCCATTTTTTTGGGAAGAATTGTTAATCGTTGTATGTTAATTGCTTGCTACAATTCGTAAAGTGTAGGTTACGATTACTTCTAAACAAGCAACTATTTATAGGATGGTTTTTCTAAACAGGCAGCAAAGGTACGGCAAATATTTCGGTTTTGATATAACGCATTGAAGTTGAAAAGACAAGCCTTTTGGCTGGCACTTTCTTTCCATACAGTTCTGAGTACCATCCCTGCGTCTCGTAAGCCCTGAGTTCTTGGTTATTTTGGTCAATAGCTTTTATCGAAAATCCTTCAAAAAAAGCGTCTGAAGGATGCCAAATTTGGTGCATTGGTACACTTTCGGGGGCATTTTCGAGCCAATCTTCCACCCGCCAGCGACATTCTCCGGGGTATTTTGTCACTCGACGACGGTGAATGATGTTTTTTCTCACATGACCAAAAGCCTGAATATACCCCTCAAAGATTTGGCACGGCAGGTCGTCGGCTTGCTTTTGCCATGCGCCCTTTGCTTTCTTTACCCAATGATACCACACAAAACGTGGTCCTTTCAGCATTTGGCCGTATTCGCCAAGCATCACCGTGTTGTGTGAAGCGGTACCTGCAAAATATTGGGCCCACTTTTCATCAGTATTATAGAGATAAGAACCGGCA
>JAIXPV010000546.1 GCA_027486105.1 Runella sp.
ACGCAAGAAAGCTGCTCGGGATGATGCCTATTTAATGACGCTACTGAGTCAACTTAACGTTTGATGCAATCACCCTAGAAAACATTTCCTTTAAAGATTGAATGGTTTCCTTTTTTAGATTACTCTCCTCCATTAATACACACTTAATTACTTCATAATCAACAAATTTAACACCAATAACCATTGAGCATTTTGTTTACTCAAAAATCTTCGCCAAAGGTATCTCCAGCGCTTTCGCTATTTCTTGTAAATAATAAATGGAAGGATTTACCTTCCCATTTTCCAGACGCTCAATACTTTGGCGGTCTTTGGAACAGGCTCGCGCCAAATCAGCCTGGCTCCAATTTTGGGCGGTGCGCAGGCTAACTATTTTTTGCCCGATTTTACATTGCAATTCCTGCTTTGTCATTTAATTATTACGTTATCTTTTCCATTGTGGGTGTCTTATACCGTTGTTGGTGCAGACACCCACAACTCACCTCCTATCCTGTTTCACAACAAAATACGGTAAAACTAACATCTAAAAGTAGTAGATACACCTAGAATACTTTCGTTATTACTGTTAAGTTTTTCAGTTAAATACAGGTACGGCGGGTGAAAATGGTGCGTAAAAATTTTCTTTTTGCTTTCGGGAAATCGTTGGTAATAGCCCTCGTCGGCCTTCAAGACAGAGGTATTTTTGGTAATTGTTATTGGCCTTATACGTCGGCTGCACACATAACGGAGAACATCTCATTGAAAGCTAAAACTAAATTACGCTCAAAAAGTTGACGGAATCAACCATCCTCAATTTTTCAGGGTTATTGTTTCATTTATTGCCGTCTAATAACTTTGCCCTTCGTGCGTCTTCGTTTTTTTACTTTACTTTACGCCCAATCAATCTCTTCCAACAACATGCAAACCGTTGCTACCCGCATATTTGATTTTTTAGACCTCTACATCAAACCTCAAAATAAGCCCGATACGCTGGCCTGTAAACGCCACGGCGAATGGGTTACGTTTTCGTCACAGCAGTTTTGCGAAGAGGTCGACAAAGTCAGTCTTGGCCTCATCCAATTGGGGGTACAAGCAAGCGACCGCATCGCAATCGTGTCGGAAGGGCGCCCCGAATGGAACATTGTTGACTTTGGTATTCAGCAAGTTGGAGCAGTTTCGGTGCCTATTTACCCTACACTCACCCTCGACGATTTTCAATATATTTTTCACGAAGCCGAAGTTAGGTTTGTATTCGTGGGCGACGCAGGCCTGTTTAGAAAACTAATCGACGTGGTGGCCACGGCGCCTTCTGTCGAAGAAATGTACACGTTTGATGCCGTCAAAAGTGCCAAAAACCTCACAGATGTTACGAGCAAAGCCCACGAAGCCAATCGCCCCAAGCTCGACGCCATGAAAGCGGCGGTCCAACCCGACGATTTATTGAGCATTATTTATACTTCAGGCACCACCGGCGACCCCAAAGGTGTCATGATTTCGCACCGCAATATTTTGAGCAATGCCGAAGAAGGCCAGAAACTGATTGCATTTGGTTCAGAAGCCCGGGCTTTGAGTTTTTTGCCACTCAATCACGTCTTTGAGCGCATGGTTCAGTACGTATATTTGCGCTCTGGCATTTCGATTTATTACGCCGAAAGCGTGGCAACCATTGCCGAAAACCTCCGTGAAGTGCATCCTACGGTGCTTTCTACGGTACCACGTCTACTCGAAAAAGTATATGACAAAATCGTGGCAAAGGGCTACGAACTATCGCGGGTTTCGCGTAATATCTTCCTGTGGGCCTTGGATTTAGGGTTAAAATACGACCCCAATAAAGATATGGGCTGGTGGTACAATGCCCGGCTTTCGTTGGCTAAAAAACTAGTTTTTAGTAAATGGCAAGAGGCACTCGGCGGCAAACTCCAGATGATTGTGGTCGGCGCAGCGGCCACTCCGCCGCGCATTGCCCGGGTGTTTTGGGCGGCGGGAATTCCCGTGTGTGAAGGCTACGGCCTGACCGAAACCTCACCCGTTATTTCCTTTAACCGTCTGTATCCCCAACAAGAAATTCGCATCGGCACTGTCGGCATGGTGATTGATGGTGTAGAGGTAAAACTCGCCGACGACGGCGAAATTTTGGTCAAAGGCCCCAACGTCATGAAGGGATATTACCGCAAACCCCACCTGACTGCTGAAGTGATTTCGGCCGATGGCTGGTTTCACACGGGCGACATAGGCCAGTGGGTCGATGATAAGTTTTTAAAATTGACCGACCGAAAAAAGGAAATTTTCAAAATCTCGGCTGGGAAATACGTAGCCCCGCAGGCCGTGGAAGCAAAATTGAAAGAGTCATTTTTTATCGAACAGGCGGTAGTTCTCGGCGACGGGCAGAAGTACGCCGCCGCCTTGATTGTCCCATCTTTTGACGCCATCAAAGAGTTTTGTCGAATAGAAAATATCACCTATACCTCTGACGATGAGATCATTAAAAACGAAAAGGTAAGTGCTAAAATTAGGAGTGAAATAGAAAATGAGAACAAAGAATTGGCCCCTTACGAGCGCGTAAAAAAATACCATTTATTGTCACGCGAGTTGTCGGCCGCCAATGGTGAACTGACCCCCACCCTGAAACCCAAGCGGAGAATCATCCAAGAAAAATACAAAGCGGAAATCGAAGAGATGTTTGCGTAAGAAGCAGAAAATCAAACTATTTCCGAAAAAACTTCTGAATAGCATCTAAAATATCCTGCGGGTTGGGGAGGGAGAATGCGGGGAATTTAGGGTATATCGGAATCTGAATAAAGACCGCGTTTCCTTCCCCTACGATGGGCGTCCAGACTATCTGGCCCCGCAAAACTGCCACTCGCGACTCGATATTACCAATGCCCAGCCCTTGTTTCGTTTGGTTGTACGTAAACCCTTTTCCGTCATCGAAATAATCAAAGTGAATGATATCATCGTCGAGATGAACCCGAATCGTAATTTTTTTGGCTTCGGCGTGTTTAAGGGTATTGTTCATCAACTCCTGCGTGATACGATAGAGGCCCGTTTCAATTTCGGCAGGAAAGCGTTCGGGCAAACGCGACGCATCCACCTCTACACTGACCTCTCCAGATTGTCTGATTTTCTCGGCCAAAGCCTCTACCGCTGCCGCATAGCCGTATTGTTCGAGCATTCGGGGACTGAGTTCTCGCAACATTCTCCGAATGTCCACGATAGAATCATTGATGATTTCGAGGGTCTTTTTCTTTATTTCCTGACTTTCGGGATGGTCTGAAAGGTATTTTGTCAACGACGACGCGTATAATTTCAGCGTTGCCAAACGTGCACCCACTTCATCGTGCAGGTCTTGGGCAATCTGCTTACGCTCTTGTTCTTGCGCTTCAAGGGCAATTTTGAGGCGTTCTTGCTCTTTCTGTTTCAGACTAACAAGGCGATTTCTGCCCGCCCTAAACGCCACATAGCTTACCAGACCAGTGCAAAAAACGTAAAACCACCACGTCTGCCAAAAAGGGGGGTTGATTCTAATGTACAGTATCTTTTCGCTATCGCTCCACACGCCGTCTCGGTTGGCGGCCAATACCCTGAATACGTATTTGCCGGGTCCAAGATTGGCATAACGAACGTAATTTCGATCATTACTACTGATCCACTTTTTATCCAACCCCTCCAATTTATAGCGGTAGGTGTTTTGTCCGTTGCTGTAATAATCAATGGCCGCAAACTCCATCGAAAGGGTATTTTGATCGTAAGACAGCGCGATTACGTCGGTTTCGTTAATTTGTTTTGCCAGAGGAAACGCCCCTTCGTTCACTTTAAAATTATACAAATGAACACTTGGTTTAAAGGAAAGTTTTCGAATTCGTTCGGGGAAAAAACTGTTAAATCCTTTCACACCGCCGAAAAAAATCTCCCCTTCTTTACTCATTGCAAAGGCATTTCCGTTGTATTCATAGCCCTGAATCCCGTCGGTTAGGTCAAAATTGCGAAATTGACGCGTTTGAATATCCAACTGCGAAATCCCGTGGTTGGTACTGAGCCACAAATTTCGTTGTTTATCAGGCACTATACCATAAATGTACGAATTTGCAATACCATGACGTTCGTCGTAGAACGTATACTGACGGTTGGAGGGGTTTAGTTCAAGCAATCCTTTTTCGGTCCCAATCCAAAGTCTATGGCTCACCGTATCTTCTCGTATTACGTTGATATTGAACTGCTTCATCCCTGAATACACCTGTTTCCACTGACGGTTTTGATATTTATAACCGTACAGCCCCTCAAAATAGGCCGACAGCCAGATGGTAGAGTCTTTGGCCTGATAGACCGAAAACACATTCCTATTTTTCAAAATCGGGGATTCTGTAAACGTTTTGGTCTTGGGATCAAAAATCCACGGGCCGAGCGGAGTCCCCAAAAACAAACGTCCATCCGACAACTCGAGGATATTGCGGGTATAATTATTTCGGGAGGGGTTTTGGTCAAATTGGTATAATTGAAACTTTTCGGTTTTAGCGTCAAATTGCATTAGCCCGCCGTAAGTTCCCAGCCACATCTGGTTTTGGCTATCGCGGAGAAACGATTTAATAAAATTGACAGAAGGAAGCGAGGGCGAATTGGATTGAGTCAGATACCGTTTAATAATAGTTCGACTTTTGGGGTTAAGTACTGAGATGCTCCCCTCGGTTCCAATCCACATATTTCCATCGGGAGCTTGGATGATGCATCGCACCGAAAAGTTGTCTAATCGCCTAGAATTCGGCAAGTTGGGCGCGTCAGTGATTTTATAAAAAATCGAAGCATTAGGGATAATTTTAAGAAGCCCATCGGGGTCTACATTCGCCCAAATGATGCCACGATTGTCGACATATATTCTGGTAATTTCATAATTATCCAAACTCCTGGGCGTCACATGAGGTAAATAAACCGCCTGAAGCTCTCTCTTTTTGGTATCAAAATTCCAGAACCCGTTGCGCTGAGTGCCAATCCACAGTTTATGATTGATACCTTCGGCAATGCTGTACACCGCACCTAGGCTTCGGTTATCGGGCGTTTTATCAAACAACTGAAACTCCCCGCAAGCAGGGTCGAGGCGAATCATCCCCTTCAACGACCCCAACCAAACGATATTTTTAGAATCTACGTATAAACAAATGATATTCAGCGGATAGCCCAGTTTATTCTCGGCGTGGTGGCTAAAATAATAATGGTACTTTTTCTCTTTAATGTTATATTTTACAACGCCCTTTGTACCCACCATCCATACATCCCCCGCTGGGGTACGGGTGGTCCAGTCGATATAGTCAAAATCTTGGGTAATAAAAACCTTCGGGGCCACAACACGGTGTTTTCCCGTTCTAAATTCATACGCCAAAATACCGTCTCCTTCGCGTATGTACCAAAGCTCATCAGCATTAACATAAAAAGGTGACGTACGCCGTTTTATGCCTTTTTGTGATTTATCTATCACCAAGCGGAAGCGGTCAGTAGCGCGTTCGTAGCAGTTGAGTCCTTCTTCTGTACCTAACCAAACGTTTCCCCGCTTATCTTCCACCAATCCGGCAATATTGACACCATGCAACGAATACGGGTCCTTCACGTCGGGTTTGTAGACCTTAAATGTGTGCCCATCGTAGCGATTGACCCCATCTTGGGTGCCAAACCACATAAACCCGCGCGAGTCTTTGAGCATGTGGTAGGGAGAACCTTGCGATAGCCCCTCATTTACCCCAATATGCTCCAAACGGTAGTCTTGCGCCCACCCTTTCAGACCCACGCCGATCGCTGCTATGAGGACGATTATTTTGTACAAAGCCGTAGAAAAGTTTAAATCAACTTCTTCTAATTGAAAGCGTTAGGCAGCAAGTTACAAAAAATATACTATTTACCGAGAAGGCGTTTTTCCACTCCTTCGTTGGTAATCACGACGGGTTTTATCAAACCGTTTTCATCAAAAAACAGTTGATCCATACAAGTTACGCGGGCATTTCCGTCGGTTTCACCCAACGGGCGGCGATGATAAACTATGTACCACGCATCGTCTTTTTCGTGATGAATAACCGAATGATGCCCCGCCCCCGTGGCTACTTTGGGGTCTTGCTGCAATATCTTCCCAACGCGCTTGAATGGCCCAAAGGGCGAATCAGCGATGGCATACGCCACGCTGTAATTGGGTCCCGTCCAGCCACCTTCTGACCACATAAAGTAGTATTTCCCGTTCTTTTTAAAAATAAATGGGCCTTCCACATAGTTTTCGGGCGTTATTTCTTTGAACGTGCTCCCGTCTTCAAAAGGGACAAAACCCGTAAAGTCATTTTTTAATTTAGCAATATTACAATGCCTCCACCCTCCATATATCAGGTAATAATTGTTGCCATCTTTATACACAAACTGATCGATGGGTTGCGCTCCGTTATGAAATTTATCAATCAGCGGTTTGCCAAGATAATCCGTAAAAGGGCCCGCTGGATGATTGGCCACCGCTACCCCGATACCTCCTTTTTCCTTGTCACTTTGAATGTCGTTGGCCCCAAAAAACAGATAGTATTTCCCTCCTTTTTCAATAATGGAAGGAGCCCACATGGCGCGTTTTGCCCATTTGACCCTGGCTGTATCAAGAATTGTTGAATGCTTGGTCCAGTGAATCAAATCGGGCGATGAGAACGCATCAAAAAACACCTGCTTGTTGTACGGAGCCGAAAACGTTGGATAAATCCAGTATTCTTTGCCAAAAATAATCCCTTCTGGGTCGGCATACCAACCTTTAAAAAGTGGGTTTCCCGAGGTTTCGGTGGTATTTTGTTGGGCGTAGAGTTGAGCGCTGACTAACAAAAAGAGTAGAAACAGTATTTTTTTCATCGAATGGTTGGGTTTAAAAAGTAAAAACAGCGTTGAAAGAGAAATCAGTTCACAAAAATCAATCTAGTGCTTTCGGCCGTGACTGACAGTTGTGCTTCCTGCCCCACAATCATGGCGCGATTATCGGGCACGTGGCCTATTGGAAAATCAAAGCAAACGGGATAATCATATTCCACCACAGATTCAGCAATTATTTCATTCGCATTTTTACCGAATTTGATGGTATCATTGTCTTTCATCTCCGTAAATTGCCCCACAATAAGTCCGGCCAATTGGTCTAATTTACGGGCCCTTCTGAGTTGCACCATCATGCGATCGAGGTTGTAATAGGTTTCTTCTACATCTTCGATAAAAAGTACCTTGTCTCGGGTGTCTAGTTCTGAGCGCGAGCCCATCAAATGCGCCAATAGGCATAAATTTCCACCAACTACCTGCCCAGTAGCCCTTCCGAGCCGGTTCAATGGATGCGCCACTATCTCATACTGTAACGGTTCTCCCCAAAGCGCCTTTCGCAGCGTTTCCACGGCATTAAAAGCCCCTTCTTGCCCAAATAGTTTTGGCATGGTGGCGTGTAAACTTTCAAACGCTAGGCGATGTAGATGGCAATGCAAGGCCGTAATATCACTGAATCCTACAATCCATTTGGGATATTTTTTAAATTTCCTAAAACTCAGTCCATCAATGAGTTTAGAGCTTCCGTACCCTCCGCGAGCCGAAAAAATAGCTTTGATACTCGGGTCATCCAACATGCGCTGAAAATCGTCGCGACGCTCCTCGTCGGTTCCCGCAAATTGATGATAACTAGTGCGTAACGTAGCTCCTTCTACCACTTCGAGTTGCCAGTCTTCCCGGAGCATCCGCAAGCCTTCAAAAAGAGCATCGTACGACACCTGACTCGCCAATGCCAATACACCCACACGGTCGCCCGCTCGTAAATAAGGAGGTCGTATCACTTTACTGGAATTATCAATAAAAAAGAAAATTTAAGAAACACATTCGACCTCTGCAACTCCGCGGCTTTGCGTGAGTATAAATCAGAGATTCACTCCCTCTCATTTCTCACGCTGCGCAGCAATATAGGCCGCCCCCACCAGAGCCATCAACAACAAAAGCCCCGCCACCTCAAAAGCCCATACATGCGTAGTCATCAGGTGAACTCCAATGGTTCGTAACGTAGATCGCTGCGGCGTAAACTCTGCCAACTGCGGCGATTGGATAATCATAAAATTGGCATTGAGAATAATCCAAAACAACACGCCAAAAATACCCAATGCTACTAACCCACCCCAAAATTGATTCAAGTGAGTGGTCAGCACAAGATTTTTCTTTTGGTTGCTTTCGCGGTCGGAACGATAAGTGAGCATTATCCCGAAGATAAGCAAAACCAACACGCCACCTACGTAAATCAGGATTTGCGTAATGGCTAAAAAATCAGCACCCGCCAGCACAAACAACGCCGCAACACCCACCAACGCCAAAAAAAGGCAAAGCGCCGCATACATGACATTACGGGTAAACAGTATCGTCAATGCCGCACCGATGGACAGCGCCGAAAAACCATAAAATGCAATCTCAGCCATTATGAATAAAAATAAAGTAGCTACTCCTTCCCTCCAAAAGTGTACACAACGCCAAGGTTACTTTTTAAAACGCCAGAATCAAACTTTCGCACCACATAAGGGGCTAGTTCAAACGCAACCTGGAGGTTAGGTACCGATTTAAACGGAGCCACGCGCGTGCCGATATTGAGCGAATACCCCTCCACTATATTGTTGGTCTGATTAGCAAGAACCCCAATAAAGTTAAAGCGAATTCCGCCTCCCAAATATACCTGATAGTTTTCCTTGCGCGAAAGGTTGACCATCGGCAGAATTTCGGTACTTAAACTTCCAAAAAGCGTGTTGGTCTGCAGCCGAACGTCCAGCCAAACAGGCTTAACAGGATTGGTACTCACAGACAGCAATCCGTTCCAAGGATAGTATCCTAAAGACTGGGCATTAGCCGTAGCGCTTAATCCAAACAATACCAAAAAAATCCCCGACCAACGTCTTTTTTGGTCGGGGAATAATGACTGAAAATATACCTTTATCATAAGAGCAACGGCTACACTCACTTTTTACTCTGTTCCTGTTATTTCACCTTAAGTTTTCCCATTTTTTCCATCGTATTCATTTTCTTCATCATCTTCCGCATTTCGTCAAACTGTTTGAGCAGGTTGTTGACTTGCTGAAGCGACGTTCCACTACCACCTGCGATGCGTTTTTTGCGGCTTCCGTCAATCACATCGGGGTTTTCGCGCTCTTTAGGCGTCATGGAATGAATAATGGCTTCAATAGGCTTAAACGAGTCGTTGTCGATTTCCATGTCTTTCATAGCCGACCCCATCCCTGGAATCATCCCCAACAAATCTTTGACGTTACCCATTTTTTTGATTTGTTGCAGTTGCCCTAAAAAGTCATTAAAGTCAAATTTGTTGGCCCGCATCTTAGCATTGATGCGCTTGGCTTCGTCTTCGTCAAAGGCTTGCTGCGCGCGTTCTACTAGCGAGAGCACGTCGCCCATACCCAAAATCCGACTCGCCATACGATCGGGGTAGAAGCTATCAAGGGCTTCCATTTTTTCGCCCGTCGAAATATATTTGATGGGTTTGTCCACAATCTGCCGAATCGAAAGGGCCGCCCCACCGCGGGCATCTCCGTCCAATTTGGTCAGCACCACTCCGTCAAAATTCAGGCGCTCATTGAAGGTTTTGGCCGTATTGACCGCATCCTGTCCCGTCATTGAGTCTACCACGAAGAGGATTTCGCTCGGTTTGATGGAAGATTTGATGTTTTCCACCTCTTGCATCATCACCTCATCTACGGCCAAACGACCCGCGGTATCGACGATGACAATCTTCTTGCCCGATTTTTTGGCGTGCGCAACCGCATTTTGGGCAATCGAAACGGGGTTTTTATTATCGGGCTCCGAATAAACCTCAACGCCGATTTGTTCTCCCAACACCTTCAACTGGTCAATCGCCGCAGGGCGGTAAATATCACAAGCTGCCAACAGCACCTGCCGCCCCTGCCGCTTAAGCATATGAGCTAGTTTTCCCGAAAAAGTCGTTTTACCTGATCCTTGCAAACCCGCAATCAAAATAACGGCGGGGTCGCCTTTGATATTGATGGCTTCGGCCTGTCCACCCATGAGCGCGGTAAGCTCTTCGTGGACAATTTTTACGAACATTTGCCCCGGCTCAACTGCAATCAAGATTTTTTGGTCGAGGGCTTTTTCTTTTATTTTATCCGTAATTTCTTTGGCAACTTTGAAGTTAACGTCGGCGTCTACCAATGCTCGACGCACTTCTTTGGTGGTTGCTGCTACGTTAATATCTGATATTCTATCTTTCCCTTTAAGGGTCCGAATGGCTTTGTTTAATTTATCCTGTAAGCTTTCAAACATAATAACCGATAAGTAAAATGAGGGGACAAATTTAGTGAATCATGCGTTCAAACCATAATATCTTTATTATCGTGTGTGAAAAGTATTGTTATAATCTTAAATTTGCGCGGCAAAAATACCAAAACTCTTAAAGTTACCCTTACATTATGATGCAAAAAAACACTACCTATTGGCGCTGCTTGAATGTGTTATTAGTCACTTTATTAACAGTAGGTACGTTGACAGCTCAGATAAAAATTACGTTCCCGGTAGAACGGGCCGTTTTTCAACGTAACAACGCAAACCAAGCCTCTATCTCCATCGGGGGTTATTATACGCAGGCGGTTGACCGCATCGAAGCCCGTCTTGTGCCAGTTGCGGTGGGTCAGGGTCAAGCCACTGGCTGGACCACCATCGAATCCAATCCCAGAGGCGGTGTATTTTTAGGCTCTTTGACTGGCCGGGGCGGCTGGTACACGCTGGAAGTCAGGGCGTTTTTTGGGGGAGCAGAAGTGGGTCGCGATGCCCTCTCGAAGTTGGGTATAGGTGAAGTGTTCTTAATTGCTGGTCAATCAAACGCGCAGGGCTTTTTTGGCTTTGGCGCTCCCGCCGTCAACGACGACCGGGTCAATACCATCACTTGGGATAATCAAAACTCCGACCGAACCAACAACCTTACGTTTTCATTCACCCGGCTTACCGCCGAGGGAGTCATTGGTCCGCGCGGCCGCAGTGCGTGGTGCTGGGGTGCCTTGGGGGATTTATTAGCCAGAAAATTAAACGTTCCTATCCTGTTCATGAATGCTGGGTGGATTGATACCTCTACCCAAAACTGGTTGGATTCGGCCAATGGTAAACCAGTTAAAAATCGAATAAACGAGGATTTGCCCGCTGGGATGCCTTACCTCAACTTAAAAAATGCACTCCAATATTACGGCTCTATTCTTGGCCTGAGGTCGGTATTATGGTTGCAGGGAGAAAATGATGCCGCGGCCAATGTGACAAAAGATGCTTACCAAAATTCTCTGCAAGGCTTAGTAAACGTAGCCCGTATCGAACAAGGTGAAGTACTTTCTTCCCTGCCTTGGGTATTATCACGCACATCGCGGTATGCTATTAATACAAGTTCTTTTACCTCCCAATCAGTAATTGACGCCCAAACGGCTATCATCAACATCCCTTTCAATAAATCTTACCCAGGTCCATTTACTGATAATATTCAGGTACCGCGGCCCTTTTTCAATCCCATTAACGGCTCTATTGACCTCGTTCACTTTCAGGGACAAGGACTAGTGGATTTGGCTCAAGCTTGGGATAATTCCTTACAACCTAGCTTTTTTGCTACGGTTGTTCCAGTATCGCCCCGCCCTGCACGGCCGCTTACGGTTACCTGTAATGCTGGCAATGCAAGTTTTAACGTCAAAGCACCCGATGGCTTCGTATCTTACCGATGGACAAACGGAGAAACCACCCAGACCATCACCGTACAAGGAGCAGGCACCTATCAGGTAACAATGAAAGACAATGCAGGTAATACTTATCTTACACCTGCATTGGTGATAACGGAACCGTCCGTAAGACTTCCTGATCCTGTGATTACTCCAAATGGAGAACAAATCATTTGTGCTGATTCTTCGATTGCTTTAACCGTGAATGTTCCATCAGTCAATACCGTTACTTGGAGCAATGGCCTCGTTGGTCGAACCATCAATGTAAAAACACCCGGCACCTACACTGCCCGCTTGAGCAATATTTACGGATGTAGTTCGCCTACCCT
>JAIXPV010000709.1 GCA_027486105.1 Runella sp.
AAAGTAAGGCTTGAATTTTGTGTTCAACCAAAACAGCCCTATTTTGCCCCTTTAATTCAATTCCTGATTCTGCGAATCCGTTACGCTATGTCTGCCATCACTATTCGTACCGATATTCTTCCTGGAGACCTCGGATACATTACCTGTTTAGTGGGTATTATTTACGCCAAAGAATACGGTATGACCCTCCTGAACGACATCGAAGTAGCTACTTTTCTGACGCATTTTATCCAGCATTATACCCCCGACAAAGAACGTTTATGGGTGGCCGAAACCGACGAACATATCGTGGGTTGTATTCTAGTGTACGAAGAAAAGCCAGGTGTGGCGCACCTGCGGTCGCTCATTCTACATCCGTCAGTACGGGGGCGTGGATTGGGGCGTCAATTGATGCAACTCGCCATTGATTTTTGTCGCAAAGTGGGCTATCAGAAAATCACGCTCGAAACCTTTGATGAATTGCAAGCCGCACTGCATTTATACGATTCTTTTGGTTTCCAACTCACGGGCGAGCGCTTTCACGCCGAGTGGGGCCGCCCTGTAAGGGAAGTACAATTTGAGTTGATTTTATAAACGAACGACGAGCCCCTGTTTTCTTATCATAGGCAAACGTTTTCTGAAAATTTGGTGTTAAAACCGATAGAGTAGTCGAAAAACAGTCCCGCAACCCAACTACAAGCGTCATTTTGAAAGCACTTGCTCACCTCAACAAATACTTAGTAAAATACAAATGGTACCTGATTTTAGGAACTGTTTTTACCATTATTTCCAACCTTTTTGGAATCATCCCCGCCCAGCTGGTTCGATATGCGCTTGATTTAGTGAAAGATACGCTGGATGTGTACTTCTTGTTCAAGGGCTCTTCGCTCCAAGCCAATCTTTACGACATTTTCGCCTTTAGTATCTTGCTCTACGGGATTTTGATTCTTATCATGGCCTTATTGAAAGGGATATTTTTGTTTTTGGTACGTCAAACCCTCATCGTGATGTCGCGGCACATTGAGTACGACCTCAAAAACGAGATTTACGCTCATTACCAAACCCTGCCATTGAGTTTTTTTTTTTTTTTTTATACGGGTGATTTGATGGCGCGTATCTCCGAAGACGTCAGCAAGGTGCGCATGTACGTGGGGCCGTCTATCATGTATGGTATTAATCTAATCACCCTGTTTATTCTGGTCATCAGCTACATGGTTTCGGTCAATGCCAAACTGACGTTTTACGTGTTGCTGCCCTTGCCGATTTTATCACTCAGCATTTATTTTGTCAACACTATCATCATGAAGCGCTCGGAAGAATTGCAAGCGCAACTTTCCAGCGTTTCGACCTACGTACAGGAATCGTTCTCGGGCATTCGGGTGATCAAAGCCTTTGTCCGCGAGCATGAGCAATTACGAAATTTCGTCAAACAAAGCAACGATTACCGAAATAAGTCACTGAAACTGACCATTGTAGACTCGCTATTTTATCCTTTCATCATGGTTCTTGTCGGCCTGAGCAACGTGCTCATTGTCTTCGTCGGCGGCCAAGAAATCATGTCGGGCCGACTTACGCCTGGCAACATTACGGAGTTTATTTTGTACGTCAGTATGCTCACTTGGCCCGTCATGGCGCTCGGCTGGACCACCAGCCAAACACAGCGGGCGGCGGCGTCGCAGCTCCGCATCAACGAGTTTTTGAACACAAAAACGGATTTGGTTTCTACCAAAAACCTCGAACATGAGATTGCGGGGGATATCCACTTCCGCAATGTCAGTTTTGACTATCCCGATACAGGTATCAAAGCGCTCAAAAACTTTAATCTGAGCGTAAAATCGGGGGAAACTGTGGCCATTTTGGGCACAACAGGCTCGGGTAAAAGTACGGTCGCTAATCTGCTCATGCGCCTATACGACCCCACCGAAGGCGACATTTCGATTGATGGTATTCCCGTAAAAGATTTCAGACTTCAATCGCTGCGCGGGCAAATGGGCTACGTGCCACAAGACGTATTTTTATTTTCCGACAGCATCGAATCCAACGTGTCGTTTGGCTCAACCGAAATGTCGTTTGAAAAAATTGAACAAGCCACCAAAGACGCTGACCTTTATGCCAACATCATTGAGTTTCCAGAAGGATTCAACACCCGCGTTGGTGAGCGGGGCATTACGCTTTCGGGAGGCCAAAAACAACGTCTTTCCATCGCCCGCGCCATTGCCCGCGACCCCAAAATATTAATTTTGGACGACTGCCTTTCTGCCGTAGATACGCAAACCGAAAACACCATTTTGAACAACATGAGTCGCATCATGAAAGACCGTACGTCGATCATCATTTCGCACCGAGTTTCGTCGGCAAAGTTGGCCGATTTTATCGTTGTATTAGACGAAGGGCGAATCGTGGAACAGGGAACTCACGAGGTCTTGATAGACAAAAACGGAGTATATAAAGAACTGTATGACAAGCAGTTGCAGGGAGAAGAAGTGTAAAAACCTTAGGGAGCCGTAAAATATAAAATGGTAAATTTAAAATGTAAAAGTATTGGTAATCAAAAAGCGAGGCTTTCAACAATGGGAAGATAAATTTTAAACTTTCCTTTAACCGTTATAACCATTATGCTTGACGATTCACACAAACTCTACTATAACATCAATGAAGCCGCTGCCCGCTACGGTTTTGACGCTTCCAAGTTGCGTTATTGGGAATCGGTGTTTCCGATGCTCAAACCCGAAAAACGCGGCGGTGACCGTATTTATACACCCGAAGACCTGGAGATACTGGATGAGATTGTGTATCTAGTAGAGCATAAAAAACACAAACTAGCTGCCGCGCGTCAAATCATAGAAACTGGGCGCAGTCAGCGCACCAAAATCAAACGGGCCATACAACAGTTGGAAGTTGTTAAACGTTACCTCCAAGACGTCAAAGAACTTCTCAAGTGAAAAATAGCATGAAAATAGGCATAACAGTAGGGCTTGTTGCTGGTAGTTACCTAATCGCAACGTATTTTTCTGGCGAATCCACCCTAACTAGCCCCCCCCAGGTTGTTCCTACGCTCAAAGCCCCTACGCGTGCCCAAGCAGCCATTGTTCATTTTGAATTTGAGCCTGACCCCAACCGCTACGAAGACCAACAACTCCAATTGCGGATTGAACGCCGCACCGATAACAAACTTTATTTGGTCGATGCTTCAAAACCAGAACAGGGCCGCACGACCTATTATGCCCTCAACGGCAGTGTCAACCGAGTGGATGCGCGCCAACTTACGCAACAACCGATTTTACCCAACCGCTGGATTCATCTGGTCAAATACGTCACGGAAGTAGCCAACGTAAATTCGGAAAGCTGGCTCACGTCGGCGTTTAACGTGGCCGCCGGACAGGCCAAATACGCCGCCGCCTACGAGACCATCTTTTGGGTGCGGGACTCGTTGGACAAAACCCCGCCAAAAATCGCTTATACTCAGCCACTTTGGCCCAATAACAACGCCCTGGGCGACAGTCGGATTTTCAAGCAAACACCCGCATTTACGCTGCTTAACAAAAAATACGGCTCCGAATCATTGCCCATTGACGAACCCATCAAGAACTTACAAAAGGTAAGTTGGAACATTAATCCTAGTAAATTTAAACTACTATACGCGGGGGAAGTAGATGGTCTAATTAAACACATCAAACCAAGAAATAAGCAGGGAATTACCCGCTTTGACTCCAAACAACTCGACCAAGCCGCCGATTGGTTGGCAAAAAACACCACTGCCGACGCCTTTTCGGTCGATTTTGAGCCTGGGAAAGCAGAAGAAGGATGGTATTGGGATATGTCAGACCCTAACTTTGGGAAGACAATGTACGAGCTTTCGGACCGAATTTACAAACGCCACGGCAAGCTGTTTTATTCGTGGATTGGAGATGCCCCGTCGTTTGCGTTTAAGGGAAACACCTTCACATTGGACGGCTACGCCAACGACAACTGGAGCGCTGGCAAAAAAAACATTGATGATTATCTGGCCATTCATCAAGAAGCGAAATCTATCCAAAACGTAAAAATTCCTTATCCGACCATCCTTATGACGGGTTTTGGTTATACCAGCAGCACCGTCAATACAAGCGATGCCAACGACCAACCGCCTCAAGTCTGGAAAGCGCCCATCAACTGGTACTTGCGGACGTTGGATATGCTCAATCTCAAATCCCTGATTGTGCCTCAAAAAGTAAAATTCCTCAATTTTATTTGGCCCTACGAAGACAAACCAGCCGATGCCCGCCGCAGCTACACTCGGAGGTTTAAGGTAGGCAACGGCACCAAAGGCTATATCAGGCAGTTAGACAACCGTGTGATGTATCCCATGAATCTGGTGCGCGATGCAGTATTTGTTCATCTTTGCAATCCCCGCGTTTTTTACACTAACTACTGGATTTTCGGCCAGTCCTACAATCCGTATCAGGCGTTGAGGTATTCTAAAATCAACGGAAATCTTTCGTGTGAGTCGCAAAAGACGGGGGGCTATTTTGTGTATGAGTACCAAGGCCCCGACCAGCCCGCTTGCCCTTCCCTCAACGAAGATTACATCGGCAAAGATGCCCTCGGTGTAGCTAGTATGGTTCAGGCACATGAGTTGTTTGCCAAATATCAGCACATTCTGGACGGCACCCAAACCCGCGAAAGCTACGGGTTTGAATACCAAAGAGCGACGCAGGAAGCCACAAAAGCGGTTTGGCAAAATGACACGGGGGAGTTTGCGCGGGCATTCAAGCACAATCAGCCGTGGCTACAAGTGTGGAAAAACCCAAAAACAGGAAAACGTCTGCTGCTGTTTCAGGATAATTTTGCCGAAGCCTTCGAGCCCGTCACGTTTACGACCAACATCAACGGCAAAAAAATACAGCGCACCGCTGAAGGCAACGCGCTGTATTTAGAAGAATTGTAGTGATTAAAACCCCCGCATAAATCGCTTCATCTGACTTTTTTGCCCCTCCAAAATACGTATCAAATAGTTCCCCAAAGGCAAATCATTGACGGGCAGTTGCTGCTTCATAAAGTTGGACGTTTTTTGAGGTACAAAATACCGAAGCTGCCGACCAGCCATGTCGATAATCTCAATTTTCACCTCCCCTCGGTAGGTGCTTTCCCACTCCAAATGCAACCATTTTTGCGAAGGGTTAGGAAAGACAAGTAATTCATTGTCAAACACAGGAGGTGCTACCGCGGTGATAATCTGTAGTTTCCAAGGTACTATATTCAACTCAGGAATCGCCATTTTTAGGGAAGTCAAAACATGAAATTGACCACTTTGAAAGGTATATTGCGGGTGTGCTGAGTCCACATTTATTTCTTGTCCCGTAAAATAATCAAACCAACGTCCTGCTGCCAATGAAAGCACTTGGTCGTTAAGTCCAAAATTAGCAATAACCTGTACCTTCATTGAGGAATGATTGAGTGTCAATCGCTTCACATTTTCACTCGTTTCGAGGGTAAAATCGGTCGTTTTTGTAAATTCTTGGGTCGTTTTGAGGCGAATCAGTTCTGCAAAAACTTTGTACAATTTCAACCGATTGGCATCCTTGAGGTATTCCCAACGAATCGGCTTTGCTCCTGTCCGACCATTTTCGTCAATTGAAACATCGTACCCTAGTTCACCAAATTGCCACATCAGCTTAGGCCCTGGCGTAAGCATAAATAGTGCGGCGGCGGCTTTGACTCGTTCCAAGGCCGTCGGGATATTTTTTACTTCAGCACTTCCATTGATAATAGCATCATACATTATCCTTTCTTCATCGTGGCTTTCCATGTAACCGATGGTGGCAGGTTTCTGAAAACCAGCGTGATTCTTCCATGAAAGGCGATTAAAATTACCTTTAGCGGTTTTG
>JAIXPV010000205.1 GCA_027486105.1 Runella sp.
CCCAAAGGCACCCACGATGCGCAGTTTATCGGAAACTACGCCAACATTTACCTGAAAGATGCCCTCCAACGCGTCAAAGGAGTGGGCGATATTGTATCGCGTGCCGATGATTTCGGAATGCGTATCTGGTTGAATCCCGACAAACTCGCCAGTCTCAAAATGACGCCCGCAGATATTTCGGCGGCACTTTCGGAACAAAACCTTCAGATTGCGGCGGGAACCGTGGGCGGAAATCCGCAACCCAACACCCAGACATTTGAATACAGTGTACTGACCAACAGTCGCTTGAACACCAAAGAACAGTTTGAAGACATCGTGGTACGCTCCTCACCCGCCGAAGGGCGTGTGGTGTACCTGCGCGACGTGGCGCGGGTCGAGCTCGGCAAGTTTGATTATGGGGTCAACGCCTTTGTCAACGGAAAACCAGCGGCATTTATTCTGATTTATCAGGCTCCGGGTGCCAACGCCCTCGAAACCTACGACGGAGTAGTAAACGCCCTAGAGACGATGAAAAAAACGTTTCCGAAAGACATTGACTACGTCATGCCGACCGAAACCGCCACCGTGGTCCGGGTTTCTATCAATGAAGTATTAAAGACCTTTGGCGAAGCCATGATTTTGGTGATTATCGTGGTGTTTTTGTTCCTGCAAAACTGGCGTGCCACGTTGATTCCAATTCTGGCCATTCCTGTTTCGCTCATCGGTACGTTCATCTTTTTTATCCCGTTTGGATTTACCATCAATACCCTCACGCTTTTTGCCTTCGTGTTGGCCATCGGTATCGTAGTCGACGACGCCATTGTGGTCGTGGAAGCCGTTCAGCACAACATTGACCACGAAAAACTTTCGCCCAAAGAAGCGACCGCCAAGGCCATGAAAGAAATTTCTGGGCCTGTGATTGCCATCGCCTTGATTTTGGCGGCGGTGTTTGTGCCTGTAAGTTTTGTACCGGGCATCGTGGGGCGTTTATACCAGCAGTTTGCCATTACGATTGCCGTTTCGGTGCTCTTGTCGGCTTTCGTAGCGCTTTCGCTAACGCCAGCACTGTGTTCTACGATGCTTCGCCCTTCCAAAGGAGCGGGCGACAAGAAGAATTTTGTAGAGAAATTCTTCGACCGATTCAACAAATGGTTCGAGCGGTTGTCGATTTCCTACACCAACGGCGTGGCAAAGTGGATTAAAGGTACCCCCTACGTGATGGTGATGATGGTGTGTTTGTTTGTAGGATTGTTTTTTCTGTTCAAAAATAAACCAACGGGTTTTATCCCCGTTGAAGACGAAGGACGCCTCTTTGTAACCTATGAAATGCAGGAGGCAACTTCTACCACGCGCAACATTGCGATGATTAAAGAAATCATGAAGCGCGTAGAGTCCATCCCTGAAGTACGGGTTGTAGGTGGTTTGGCGGGGTTGAACGTCCTTAGTTTTTCCAATAAATCCAATGTGGGAACGCTGTTTATCAACCTGCACCCTTGGGCCGAGCGCAAAGGCGCCGAGCACCACGTGCAGAGTGTCATCAAAGAGATACAAAAACGCACCGCCGACATCCGCGAGGCGCGCGTTTTGGCCATTGCTCCACCCGCGATTCCGGGCTTGGGTGCCACCTCAGGATTTACATTTCAATTACAGCAAACCACCAGCACCGATAACATTCAACAATTCGAGGGGGTAGCCCGCAACTTTCTGGGTGCGCTTACCAAACGTCCCGAAATCGGCGCGGCTTTTACCTTTTTCAACACCCGAACTCCCAGCTATAAAATTGACGTAGACCGCGAAAAAACCAAAAAACTGGGCGTATCGGTTTCAGAGGTATTCAGTTCATTGTCGGCCATGTTGGGAAGCAATTACGTAAATGATTTTAACCTTTATGGTCGAAACTTCCGCGTTGTAGTACAGGCCGACAGCAGTTTTCGCTCGTCGTTGGATAAAATTGAGAAGTTTTACGTGCGCAACCGCGAAGGAAACATGATTCCGTTGAGTGCTTTGATCACGACAAAAGTAGTTGAAAACCCAGCCTTGATTTCGCACTATAACATTTATCGTTCGGTCGAAATCAACGGAACACCTAAACCTGGCTTCAGCAGTGGACAAGCGATTACGGCGTTGCGGGAAGTAGCCGCCCAAACCCTTCCTGCTGGATACGGCTACGAATTTTCGGGCATGAGCAGCGAAGAAATCAAGGCTGGCGACAGCACCACCACCATTTTTGCCATTTCGATCGTATTTGTGTTTCTGTTTCTGGCCGCCTTGTACGAAAGCTGGTCTATTCCGTTTTCGGTGCTTTTTGCCGTTCCTATCGGGGCTTTCGGCTCTATTTTGACACTGACGTTTTTACCCAATTTATCCAACAATATCTACGCACAAATCGGGTTGATTACACTGATTGGATTGGCCGCTAAAAATGCCATTTTGATTGTAGAATTTGCCAAAGAGCGCGTAGACGGCGGCATGGAATTGGTCAAAGCTACGCTCGAAGCCGTGCAGTTGCGCCTCCGGCCCATCATCATGACTTCGTTGGCATTTATTCTGGGAGTGTTGCCATTGGCATTTGCCAGCGGTGCCGCTGCCGAATCCCGCAAGACCATTGGTTGGACCGTATTTGGGGGAATGTTGGCCGCTACCTCACTGGCTATTTTTGTAGTCCCAGTGCTGTTTGTGCTGATTGAAAAAATCAGCATGGGCAAGAAAAAACGAACAGAAAACGAACAGAAAACAAGCACAACTTCGACGGTAGTAGAGTAAGAAACATTTTAGGAAATAACTAAATCGCCCATAAAGCAGTTGATTAATTGCTGTTTTATGGGCGATTTTCATTTAATGATTTTACATTAACTCAAGCAGGTTCACAAACTGCCCCATAGTAACTTTAGTCTACAATATAAAGAACAGAATTGCTCTATTTTGCCATCTTTGCGCATAAAACTCACTAATATCTCCCAATCTAAACCTCCCTAAAAGCTACATTCTATCTTTTCAAGGGCCTTTTTTTAAACCTAAATAACATTTGTTTGAAAAATCCGTTAAATTCTCGGAGATTTAATGATTAATTTGGCAAACTGTTTGCGGTAGCTTTGGTATCATGACGAGAAGACTTCTTTTAACCCTGCTGTTAGGTATATCTTTTTGGGTTGCGCAAGCGCAAGACCCTCAATTTTCGCAATTCTACGCGAACCCCTTGTATCTTAACCCTGCCTTTGCGGGTGGGGCTTTGGCGCCGCGTGTTATGATGAACTACCGTAACCAATGGCCTGGCTTAGCCGCCAACTACGTTACTACTTCGTTTGCCGTTGACCATTATTTTTCAGGGGTTAATAGCGGTGTAGGATTGATGTTTGTTAACGACAGTCAGGGTACGGGTAATTTGAGAACTTCCGAAATATCGGCCCAATACGCCTATCAACTTAAATTCAACGAAACAACGGCCCTGCGCATGGGCCTACAGGGAACCTACGCCAATCGACGCGCCGACCTGCGCGAATTGACTTTTGGTGACCAGTACACCAACCGTGGTTTTACAGGAAACCCTACCGCTGACCCTCTCGCCGCCAACGGTACACCTACGATTGGATACATGAGCTTTGCTACAGGATTATTGCTTTATTCTGACCGTTATTGGGTGGGAGTATCAGCACACCACCTTAATCGTCCAGAGCAAGGATTTTTTCAGATAGCCGACGGTACACGTCTGCCCATTAAGGGAAGTATTCATGCAGGATTGGTCATTCCGTTTGGGGGCTATACTGGTTTGGGTGATGAATGGAACCGCGAAATGAGCATTTCACCCGCTATTAACTATAAATTTCAGGGAAAATACGACCAGTTAGACTTGGGGGTCTATCTTACTTATTCTCCTATCGTATTGGGTCTTTGGTACCGTGGATTGCCCGTTAAGAAATACGTTGACAACATCACCAACCGCGAGTCGCTCATCGCCCTGATTGGGTATCGACAAGATAAATTTTCGTTTGGTTACAGCTACGATATTACGATTTCGTCGTTAGGATTGCCAAGTGGCGGTTCGCACGAAATTTCAATGGCATACACTTTCGATTTCGAGCCTTCGCCCCGTCACCGTCGCGCAAAGAAAGACAAACAGCTGTCATGCCCTAAATTTTAAAGGTTAATTGTTGGCATGAAAGTGTCGTAAGGAAAATTGAGGTAATCGGCGCATGACCATTTCATGACCACCTCCTGACTATCCTTGGCTAAATTTTACAACTTCACCTGCTTGGCAAAAGCATCTTTGAGGCGTTGATCGTGCGTTACGACAACAAGACTAGCTCCGATTTGCTCAGATTGATTTTTGAGAAGCTCAATTACTTTATTACAATTGCTGTCGTCGAGGCTGGACGTAGGTTCGTCGGCCAAAATGACCGCTGGGTTGTTCATCAACGCCCTGGCAATGCTGACGCGTTGTTGCTCCCCCTGACTCAGTTGATTGGTTTTTTTAGACAGATGATCGGCAAAACCCAATTGCTCCGCGAGCAGTTTCACGCGCGCTTTGTCTTGTGGCTTCTGTGCTAAATAGCTCGACAACAGCACATTATCCATCACGTTGAGCGAGCTAACAAAATGCGGACGTTGGTAGACAATCCCGATTTGACTCGCGCGTATCGCCGCCGCTTCGGCCACCGAAAGAGGCGTAATATCTTGATCATTGATAAAAACTTGACCGCCATCGGGGCGCAACAACAAGGCCATTAAATGCAACAACGTAGTTTTTCCTTTGCCCGATTGACCCAAAATCAAGAGCGCTTCGCGGTCGTTGCAAACAATATCAGGAAAAGAAAAACGCTTTTGAGGAGAATACGAAAACGTAAGGTTGTGGCAAGCAATCATTGGGGGCGGTATGTAAGAGTTTCTGCGGTTCGGTTATTAAATACAAAGAAACTTAGAAACGCAGAAACTCCCAACTAAAATGCAGAAAGAGCAATTATTGCCCAAAACGTCGTTTTACAATTTCTAACAATTCGCCCACGGTATCACCCGTCATGTCCCATAGATGCTGAGAAGCAAATTTGTAGGTAATCAAACCGCGAGCGGTTTGAAAATCAGGCGCTTGTTCCAATTCAGTAATGGCGTTTTCGTAAGCACTGTTGCTTCCCCCAAATAGTTGATGAATAAACATAAATTTCTGGTGAAGCGGTATATTTTGCGAAATGCTCGCAATCGGCTGCTTTTGATAGCTGCTTGAAATAGAAGGCTGCTCGGTTCTAAAGCGATCATTTAGTGACTCCTTGGCGGCGTTGCCATTGCCACCCACAGCTTCGTGGAGGGTTGGCGGCATGGGAGGCACGGCGGGAGGCGTAAAAGCGGGCACGGGAGGGATGTAGACATCTACCGGACGCGGAGGCTCTGGCTCATTCAATTTGACCGCATTGGCCACTGGCTCCTCTACCAGTGTATCAAAAAACGATTGGTCGGCCTGCGGCTCTCCTGGAATCACAATCGACTCGGGACGATTCGTCTTTTTCAACAGCGACGAAGCATCCAACGCGGCCTTTTCCGAAAACACCGCCACCCACTGGTCGATGGAATCTAGTTCGGCGGTGCGTTGAGCAATGGCTTGCTCCGACCATTCAATGGCCTGATTGACGTACACAAACGCCCGGTCGGCCATTGCTTCGGCGATAGACTGTGGCACAAACTTATTGAATCGAATGTACTTACGCAGTTGCTGAATCGTGTCAGCAGTGACGGTAAAATTGGGCTGATTGCGAAAAATTTCGTTAAAATAACTGTTGGGGTCAATCAAGAGCACCAACGTATCTTTGGTGGCTTCCACCAAAACAGGCTCAAGCTGCTCTCTTTTTACCGAAATCTTGCGCGACACCACATTCATAAACTGCTTAAGCGCTTCTTTTACCTCGCTGCTTTCAAAGTCAAAAAATGGGCTTTTAAACGCTTCCGCATCGGCTTTCCACTTATCGTATAAACTACTGATAATAAACAAATTCACTTGTGGAATTGCCGTTAAGTTCAGGATATGCTGACCTGATGCGACGGAATTATGCGCAAAAAAATCGTCGCAAACTTTATGGGCAAACTGCTGACTGTAGTCATTGAGGGCCGAAACATTAAACTTGTGAAGCATCCTAAAAATCGTTTGTTTTGTAAAAGTAGTTTTTCAAAGCCGGTTTCTGCTATCCATTATTCGAAAAATTTTCGATAAAAATAAAACAAATAACGGTTCAAGTATCACGGCTATTATTTATCGTAATGTTCATCGAACCCAATCACAATACCAAACATTCGCAGCCTCGCATTGGGTGGGTGGAGGTCGTTTGCGGCTCTATGTTTTCGGGAAAAACCGAAGAACTCATTCGTCGGCTCAATCGGGCAAAGATAGCGCGCCAAAAAGTAGAAATCTTTAAACCCGCCATTGATAAACGTTACCACGACGTCGACATTGTTTCTCACAACGAAAATTCGATCCGTTCGACCCCCGTCAACACTTCCGAGGAGATTTTACTCTTCGCCGGTGATTGCGACGTGGTGGGCATCGACGAAGCGCAATTTTTAGACAACAATCTCGTGGAGGTCTGCAACAAACTTGCCGGCAGCGGCAAACGCGTCATCGTGGCGGGCTTAGATATGGATTTTGCGGGCAAACCTTTTGGACCTATGCCGCTGTTGATGTCAATTGCCGAGTACGTTACCAAAGTCCACGCGGTATGTGTTGTCTGTGGAGAAGTAGCGCAATATTCATACCGAAAAGTGACTTCTCAAGATAAAATTCTTTTGGGCGAAACCGATTCCTACGAAGCGCGCTGCCGGAGATGCTACACACTAGGGGAATTGGCGTGATTATTGCCACAAGAATCTTCATTAAATACGTTGAACTGATGCGTCTTTCTTTCTATACCCTACTTTTTTTTGCTGTTTTTCAGTGGCTCACTTCAACCTCCGCACAGGCACAGGGCTACTTGCTGCTTTCAGGAAAAGTCATTGATAAATCGACCCAAAAGCCCATTGCGCACGCGTACGTGGGCATGATGAGCAAAAGTACTGGCACACTGACCAATGACGACGGTCAATTTTTTTACCGTTTCCCGCGCATTGCCATCGACTCTGCGGTGGTGGTAGCCGTGATTGGTTACAAACCTTTTCGACAAAAAGCCTCGGCCTATACCCTGAACCAAAAAGACGTAGTGATAGAACTCGAACCCGCCACTCCCCGGCTCGTAGACAGCTCTTTCATCAAGACTTTTGAAGCAAGAAATCTAGTATCAGATGCGTTGGGAAAAATAAAGAAAAACAATCCCCAAACGCCTTATTTGCTCAATGGTTTTTACCGTGAATCTCTCCAACAAAACGGCGAATACGTCGACATTCGGGAAGCAGTGCTGCAATCCGAAAAAGACCCGCGCCCCAAGATTTTGGTTCCCGAAAAAGTAAAGGCATTGCGCGGTCGCCAATTTCTGAGCGAGAATCGCTCGAAAGTACTCGAAGGCTATTCATTTCCCAACGGTGCCACGATTGTGACGCATTCGATTGACGTGGGCCTTCCCGAATACCTCGACGGCAAAAATCTGTATGATTACGCGTATCAACTCGACGATACCATTGCGTACTATTTAGACAAACAGGTCTATCGGATCAACTTCCGTCCGGTGAGTGCGGGCATCAAAGCGGCACGTACGGGCAGCATCAGCATCAACGCCGCCGATTCGGCCATTATCCGGATCGAGTACGATTTTACGGCCGAAGGCGTCAAAGATGTACTCAAAACGGGCGCGTCCGACAAGGTTTTCGGCAAAACCAAACGCGAAGCCAAACGCGTCTATACCTGCATCAACTATAAGCCCTTTGCGGGAAAATGGTATTTGCAGGACTATCGAATGATGTTGGATACGCAGTTTGAACAGAACAAAACCCAAACATTGGGGAGCATAAAACTGCAATTTGTAACCACCGAAATTCAGAAAAGCAACGGGATGCGCATCCCCGAAACGGACGTATTGATTGATACCGAAAATTTCTCTCCGCAGGTCATTCCTAAATATGATGAGGTATTCTGGGGAAACTTCAATTTCATCATTCCCTCCGAAGCCATGCGGCAGATTGTTAATACGTTGGCGAAGTAGGTTACTGTCTGATCATTTTTAACAGCGATTCCAGTTCCCCCTGGTCAAGGTCTTCTTTTCTTGACTTATCATAAATAGTGAGCAGATACACATTTTCGTGTGCAATATGTACATGGGTAATTACCCGTGCCCCGCCCCTCTTCCCTTTTCCTTTGGAAGAAATTCTTAAACGTACCTTATAGCATGAATTTCCCAAAGCATCGCCTTGTACGGGATCTTCTTCTAACGTCTCGATAAGTTGTAATGTCCTGCTCCCGAGAGGCGTAACCATTTAAAATTGGAGGGGATTTCTTAATTTTCACAATCAAAATGGTAAAACAGTGAAACAAAGCAAATTTAGCGAAGCTCAAATCGTAGCGATA